>CBDUAX010000066.1:0-12875 GCA_965365235.1 uncultured bacterium | reverse complement strand
CCCGCTGTCGCCGGACTAAGCAACGTGACGAACACTTCTGCATTGGCAATCGCATCGGCAATCTGTTCGCCCCACTGCATACCCGGGGTCAGGTCTTCGCTGTCGACCCAGACGGTATAGCCGCCTTCTTGCAGGCTGGCAACAAGTCTCTACGATCCATGCCCGTGCTCAGGTCGGTGCTCTTCTTGTCGTCTGCCATTGCTTTTCTCCAGGGGAGCCAGGCCTCGGAGGGGCGTCCCTCCCGTCCCCTCAGGCTCCTGAGGGTTCAGTGATTCTCCATGGGCGCATGCCGGGCTCTGGCCAACTCCCAGGGCGGCGCGTCCGTTGAAGAGAAGGGTGTCATGGTGAATCGGAACTCGTACCGGCCGTAGGGGAGGGAGTACTTCGGAAGGGCAGTGGTTCCCCAGGAATGGATTCCGCTCACCCCCATCTGCCGGAGGTCCACGTTGAGCGCCACCAATCCCCGTTCCTCCAACTCTCCGGAATGTCGCTGGTCTTTCTCCGGACCGTCATCCAGGTCCTCTTGAACAAAGTGGAGGGCGCTGAAGCTGAGGTACGGCCATTCCGTCCCTCTCTGACTCCGGTCCTCCGCCAAAACCGTCTCATCCATTCCGAAGGGTCCGGACCCGCCCTCCGCCATGAAGAAAAGACCTGTTCCTTCCTGATTCCGAAGGGCAAACCACCGTACATCCGTCTTATTCCCAGTCTCCTGGGGGCGAACATAGGGGTGGAACTGTTCGGAGACCAATCCTCCGAAGAGCCCCACCGTGGCCCCGGTCTTCCGATCCCAATAGGTCTCGTGGGGACCGCGCCCGTACCACTGCAGGTGCTCGAACTCCCGGGGCATCTCCAAAGACATCCCGAATCGGGGCATACGAGGGAGGTCCTCACTTCCGGGTTCCAGGGTTCCACTCACGGTGACCGAACCGTCGCCCCGAATCAGATATCGGATTTCGTACCGGGCTTCCTCATCGGCTGGGAATATGCCGTGGACCAGGAATTCTCCAGTGCTTTGTGTGAGCTGGGTTGCCTCGACGCGAGTCACTGTAATCTCAGGGCCAGCTTCCCTCCAGATTCCCAGGCGGTTCTGCCACTGGCCCCCGTAGTCATTGTCCGTCGGGGCCCGCCAGAAGTTCGGCCAAGGGCCCGCCAAGAGTAGATCCGTCTCCCCGAAACGGTATTGGGTAATGCGGCCCGATTCCCTATCGACGACCAGCTCGAAGTCCGGTCCTCTGAATGACATTGCCCCTTCAAGCGTTACCAGGGAAATGGCGGGGAGCGCCTCCTCGCCCAAGGTCGGTCCGGGGAACCCGACGTCCAGGGGGAACTGAGCCTTCGCAAGCTGGTGCCCCTCCTCCAGGAGGGGGTCGGTGGAGCCGATGTGGATCCCCAGATCCAGGTGGTATTCGGCCCCGGGCTGAGCCTCAATGGAGGTGAAGGGGATCAAGACCTCCGTGGATTCCTGGGGTCCCAGAGCCGGTGCCGGTCCGGCTCCCTCTTCGATGGGGCGCCCGTCTTCCAGGACCCGCCAGCGGAGCTCGAGACCCTCCAGGCTCCGGAACTCATAGTCGTTGGTGACGAGATAGCGGTTCTCCACTCCTTCCACCTTCTCGGCCTTCACCCACTGGTAGACCCCTTTGATCTCCCAGTAGTGGGGGTTGGGCTCCCGGTCGGGTAAGACGACTCCGTTGATGAGGAAGTTCCCGTCAGATGGGGTCCCTGGGGGTCCGAAGTCTCCCCCGTAGGCCCAGATGGTGTCCCCCTCCTCCGTCACCTTCCAGAGCCCCTGGTCCACCCAGTCCCAGATGAATCCGCCCTGGAGAGAGGGATAGGCGTCGATGAGCTCCCAATAGTCGGAGAAGTTTCCAACGCTGTTTCCCATGGCATGTGCGTATTCACACATGATCAGGGGGCGTTCCGGGTTCGACTGGGCGTATTCCTCCAGGTGCCGGAAACCGGCGTACATGGGAACGTAGATGTCGGTGTTCTCCTCCTGGAGGGCCCGCTCGTATTGGACCGGGCGTGTCTCGTCCCTCTCTTTGATCCAGCGGTATCCGGCCTCGAAGTTGACGCCGTTTCCGGCTTCGTTCCCCATGGACCAGATGATGACGGAAGGATGGTTCTTGTCTCGCTCCACCATCCGGACGAGGCGCTCCAAGTGGGCCTTCTCCCAAAGGGGGTCGTTTCCCAGGGTGACATCGGGCTCGTATCCCATTCCGTGGGATTCGATATTGGCTTCATCCACGATGTAGAGGCCGAACTCGTCGGCGAGATCGTAGAAGTACGGGTCCGCGGGGTAGTGACTGGTGCGGACGGCGTTCATGTTGGCTTCCTTCATGAGAAGGAGGTCCTGCCGCATCCGTTCCCGGGTCACAACGTGTCCGGTGAAGGGATCGTGCTCGTGACGATTCACTCCTTTGATGGTGATGGGTACGCCGTTCACCCGGAGTAGCCCACCGGAAATCTCAACGGTCCTGAAGCCGACCCGCTGCGAGAGGACCTCCAGGGTCCGCCCATCCGGGTCCGTCAGGGTCAGGAAGAGGTCGTAGAGATCGGGGGTTTCCGCCGTCCATGGCCGGATTGGGCCCAGCTCGAACTGCATGTCGAGGGCCACCTCCTCCCCTGGCTTCCCGATGGCAAGCTCGGAACGTCGCTCCACAACCGTTGCCCCGCTCCGAGGATCCACCAGATGGGCGTGGAGGCCCACCGGCATCCCTTCCAGGACCCCGTAATTGATAACGCTGGCGTTGATGTCCAAACGGCCGTTCCGGTAGGCCTCGTCCAGACCGGCCTTCACGAAATAGTCCCGTACATGGATGGCCGGGGCGGACCAGAGGAAGACGTCCCGTTCGATGCCGCTGATGCGCCAGAAATCCTGACACTCCAGGTAGCTTCCATCGCTCCAGCGGTAGACCTCCACCGCCAACGAATTTTCTCCGGGCCGGACATACTGGGTGATGTTGAATTCGGCCGGGAGTTTGGCACCCTGGCTATAGCCGACCTTCTCCCCATTCACCCAGAGGTACATGGCGGATTTTACCGCACCGAAATGGAGGAACATTTCCCGCCCCTGCCAGTTCGCGGGAATGTGGAAGGTGGTGCGGTAGGAGCCCACGGGGTTGTAGTCGTGGTGGATGAAAGGAGGGTTCTTCTCGAACTCGTAGGGGTGATTCAGATAGATGGGGACCCCGTACCCTTGGACCTCCCAGTTGGAGGGGACCGGGATCAGATCCCACCCCGAGTCGTCGAAGCCCTCACGGTAGAACTCCATCGGGCGTTGGTCTGGACTCCGAACCCAGTTGAAGCGCCATTCCCCGTTCAGAAGCTGGAAGTACCTCGAGGCAGACGGATCTCTTCCCTCTGCCACAGCCCTGCTCTCATAGGGGAAGAGGGAGGTGTGGGGGGGGACCTTGTTGATCCCAACGACGTTGGGGTCCTCCCAGTCGGGGCGTTGCTGCCCCCAGATCCCAGAGGGGAAGGCCAGCCCACCTACGACCCACGCCAATCCCAGCAAACCCACGAAGGGTACAAACCGGCCCTGTGTCACTCCTGGGCGAGGGGGCGCGAGGGGGGTGGAGACCAACGAAGGAGAGGATAACGGGTTCATGGCGGTCCTCGGGGGGTACGATCAGTCCATTGACGGAGACCAAAGGACAGTCTAGCATCCAATTGACCGCCAGGGGTACCCCGGGGCAGAGAAGATGAGCCCTGGAGTTGAGAGAGCCTCTTGGAACCTGATCCGGTCAACACCGGCGTAGGGAGTGCGGCATCCGGCGAGAAATCGCCGGGTTGCTGGCGCTTTCCCACCGGGTAGGCGCCTCTTTTTATGGGCCTTCCTGGCAGCCACCACTGAACAAGGACGGAGTTTCTCCATGGCCCCCAAGCTCGACATCCATCCCCAGTCCCCCGATCCGTCCGGTGACTACGGAGAGGCCTTCCCCTCTTCCCGAAAAGTCTATGTGGATGGGCCTTCTGGGATCCGGGTGCCCATGCGGGAGATCTCTCTCACCGGGGAGGAACCTCCCATCCGGGTTTACGACACCACCGGTCCCAGGGGCGTTGACGTTCTCTCGGGTCTCCCGAAGCTCAGGGAGGCGTGGATCGAGGGCCGGGGGGACGTGGAGGTGGTGGGGAGATGGTCTTCCCCAGACGAAAACCCTGCCGGTGCGGAGGTCCCCATGGGGCTGCGGCACCCGGTACGAAGAGGGAAGACGACCGTAACCCAGATGGCGTACGCCCGGAGGGGAGAGATTACGCCGGAGATGGAGTTCGTGGCCATCCGAGAGGGCATGGATCCCGAGCTGGTGCGTTCTGAGGTGGCCCGGGGGCGTGCCATTATCCCGGCCAACATCAATCATCCGGAGCTGGAGCCCATGATCATCGGGCGGAAGTTCTCCGTGAAGATCAATGCCAATATCGGGAACTCGGCTGTGACCTCTTCGATCCAGGAAGAGGTGGACAAGCTCCAGTGGGGGGTCCTCTGGGGGGCTGATACGGTCATGGACCTCTCCACGGGGGACGACATCGCAGCGACCCGTCAGTGGATCCTGAGGAACTCTCCGGTGCCCATCGGGACGGTGCCCATCTACCAGGCATTGGAGAAGGTGGGAGGGGTCCCGGAGGATCTTACCTGGGAGATTTTCAGGGACACTCTCGTCGAGCAGGCCGAACAGGGGGTGGACTACTTCACCATTCACGCCGGGGTCCTCCTCCGCTACGTGCCCCTGACGGTGAACCGGGTCACGGGAATCGTGTCTCGTGGCGGTTCCATCATCGCCAAGTGGTGCCTGGCGCATCACAAGGAGAGTTTCCTCTACACCCACTTCCGGGAGATCACCGAGATTATGGCCGCGTACGATGTGGCCTACTCCCTGGGAGATGGCCTCCGACCCGGCTCCCTTGCCGATGCCAATGACGAGGCCCAGTTCGCAGAGCTGAAGACCCAGGGGGAGTTGACCCGGATCGCCTGGGAACACGATGTGCAGGTCATGAACGAGGGCCCGGGGCACATCCCCATGCACATGGTGAAGGAAAACGTCGAGAAGCAGCTGGAGTGGTGTGATGAGGCGCCCTTCTACACCCTGGGGCCCATCATCACCGACGTGGCCCCCGGTTACGATCACATCACCAGTGCCATCGGAGCCGCCCAGATCGGGTGGTACGGTACCGCCCTCCTCTGCTACGTGACCCCGAAGGAGCATCTCGGGCTGCCGGACCGGGACGACGTGAAACAGGGGGTCATCGCATACAAGATTGCCGCCCACTCGGCGGACATCGCCAAGGGTCACCCTGGGGCACGGGAATGGGACGACGCCCTCTCCAAAGCCCGCTTCGAGTTCCGCTGGGAGGATCAGTTCAACCTTTCCCTGGACCCGGTGACGGCCAGGGCCTACCACGACGAAACCCTTCCGGCCCCTGGGGCCAAGGTGGCCCACTTCTGCTCCATGTGCGGGCCGAAGTTCTGCAGCATGCGGATCAGTGCCGAGTTGAAGGACGGAGCAGCGGCACTGGCGGGGATAGGGGGCGCCGAAGGGGCAAACCCCGTGGCGGGTGGGCCTGAAGACCGTGGGGAGAGCGATGTCGTCGAGGAAGGCCTGGCCCAAAAGGCTCGGGAGTTCAAGGAAACAGGTGGGAAAATCTACGTGGAGCAGGAGGGGTAGAGTCCCCGTAGAGGGGAGAGGGTGACAAAGACCCCCCGGCCGAAGGGTCGGGGGGTCTCGTGATTTCCACGGGCAGGCGGCGCCACCCCGGGTTCCGCCTGCTGTGGCTTCGGCTCAGGGGTGGTTTCTGTCTACTCGTTTCGTTTGCCGGTGAAGGGGCTCTCTCCCCGGGGAGTGGTCATGGTGCCTTCCATGGTGTCACCGTCCACCGTCCCTGAGAAGGTGAAGCTCATGGACCGCTCGCCCCTTCCCATGGCCATGCTGAAGGTGATGGTATTCCCCTCGATCTTCCCGTCTGTGATCTCGATCTCCCGGGTTCCGCCCCCGGCCCCGCCCCCCCGCCGTCCCATTGCCATCTCCGCCAAACCTGTGAAGGCCATCCCGTCCTGGGTGAAGGTGAAGGTGGAGGTCGAGGCACCACGCTGAGTCTCCCAGGAGAGTTCCCAGCTTCCGGTAACATCGATCTGGGCCTGGGCCTCCTGTGTGCCGGGGAACATCAGGAGAGCGAGGGTGGCCAGGGGAAATAGACGGCGCATGGGATCCTCCGGGAGTGAAACGAAAAACCATTTGGCACATCTGCCTCTCGGCTGTGCTCGTAGCGATACTTGTTGACACCCGGATCGAGCAAGACGTTAAGGATCAGCCTTTTCGGCATCCGGCTTCCCTGCCTGGAGACCGGGGTTCCATTCCCACCCCACCCCCACCCGGGTACCTTCTTGGGTTCGCTATTCGACCCTTCCACGGAGTCGCCCGATGCTGTCTCGATCCCGAGCCTTTTCTCGTATCCTGAGTCCCTTCCTCCTCGGTCTTCTTGTTCTGGCCGCACCCCTGACTCTCTCGGCCCAAAACCAGCGGCCCTTCACCACCGAAGATGCCCTTCGGGTGCGATCGGTGAATGTAGCGGACGTCACCGACGATGCCCGATGGATTGCCGCCACAGTCTCTACCGCGCAAAGCCGCATGAACACGGATCATTTCCGGTTCGGGGATCCGACCTATGTCGGGCCTTCCCTGGTGGAGTTGTTGGTGATCGATGCGGAGACCGGATCGGAACAGGCTCTCTTCGATGACCGGATCCAGGTTAGCAGTCTCTCCTGGTCTCCCGATGGAAGCCAGTTGGCCTTTCTGCGCCGGATCGGAGAGAACACCCGCCTCGAAATCTGGAACCGAAGCTCAGGGCGGGTAAGTCAGATTTCTCCACGACCCCAGCGAGAAGTGGCCTGGGGCGGAGCGTTGGAATGGCTCCCCGACGGAAGTGGGTTGATTCTGGGCGTCCGAGCCGAAGGCTGGGCCCAGGAAGCCCGAGCCGCCTACGAGGCCATGGAGTTTGGCCCCATCGTGGTTCAGGACTCCTCCGAGCCCTTCCTCTCCTGGGATGCGGTTCGGAACCGAGGAAACCTGGCTGAGTTGGCCCTGGTGAACATTCCGGATGGGACCCTCCGGATCCTCGGGCCCGAGGCCGGATACCAGGAGGTCCGTGTGGGGCGCGACGGATCCCACATCACCTACACCACCTCCACGCCCCAAAAGACCTCGTATTCCAGGGGAGAGGGCACCGAGTTCGCCTACTACAAGTTGGATCTGGATTTGGGCTCCGAAGCCGTGGAGGTGATGGAAAAAGGAGAGGACCGGGTTCGGGCTTCCTGGGCGCCCGACGGAAGTGGGTTTGCCTGGTCGGACGAGGGGGATGTCTTCTTCAAGACGCCCGAAGCCGACTCCGCCCGGAACCTCACGGAGGACTACCGGGTCCCCCTCTCGGAGAGTGACACCACGAAACGGAGCTTCTCCCTGGAGGAGTGGCATCCGGACAGTAACGGGTTCCTCCTCAGGGCTCAGGACGGGTTCTTCCTGATGATGGAAGGGGCGGGGCCTGAGAGGGTCTGGCCGTTCCCGGGTGCGGACCGGGAAGATTGGGGAGAAGCTCCTCGTCTGAGCATTGTGCAATGGACCGAGGACGGACGGTACCTGTATGCCTCCCGGTCGGCTCGGGACCGATGGGAGCGGGGGTTGGTCCGGTACGATCTGGACCAGCGCCGTGAGGAGACGCTGGTCCTGGATACCGATGTGTACCGGGGCTGGGAGGTTGCGGAGGACGGCTCGAGGGTCGTGTTCCGTCGCTCGGAAGGGGATTTTCCCGATGAGATCTGGACGGCCGGGGGGAACTTCGAGAATCCCCGGGTCCTCACAGACATGAACCCGTGGCTTTCCGAAGTGGCGCTGGCCAAGAGTCAGCTCATCAAGTACCTGGACGTGGACGGGGAGGAGCTCTACGGCATTCTCTATACGCCACCCCAGTACGAAGAAGGTACCCCCCTTCCCCTGGTGGCCGAGATCTACGAGACCTTCTTCGACAACGGCTACAACTACAGTGCCCAGACGGTAGCCGGCCAGGGATGGTTCGTCTTGAGGCCTTCGGTGGATCTGGAGATCGGGTTTCCGGGCGAGGCCTGGATGAAAGGGGTGACGGCAGCCATCAACACCCTCATCGACAAGGGGTTGGTGGATGGGAAGCGCCTTGGGGTCCACGGCACGAGTTACGGGGGGTACGCCGCAAACCTCCTGGTGACTCAAACCGATCGTTTTGCCGCCGCCATCAACATCTCCGGCAAGGTGAATATCATCTCCTTCCTTGGCGACTCGGAGAAGATCACGGTCCGGAACTACAACGCTGCGGAGGAGACACAGGACCGCATCGGATCGACTCTTTGGGAGCAACCCCAGAAGTACTGGGCCCACTCGGCGGTATTGTATGCAGACCGGATCGAAACGCCCCTCCTTCTCCTGACGGGTCGTGGCGACTGGAACGTGCCCGATACCAACACCCGGGAGATGTACTACGCCATGCGGCGCCTGGGGAAAGAGGTGGTCTGGGTCAATTACATGAGGGCCGGCCACGGAGCGGGGCGAGCCGGCACCCTGGAGGACTACCGGGACCACTGGTCACGGATCCTCGATTGGTACGACTCCCACTTCAAGAAGGCGTTGGAGAAGGACGGCGACTAGCGGTCCTTTTCCCTCGAAACGCCACTGAGGGTTCGGATCCATCTCTGGGTGTAGATGGCCCCCGTCGGCGAGATGCCGGCGGGGGCTTCTGCTATTCCTTTTTTTTGGCCGTGAACCAGAGGGGTTCTAGCCCGACACTTCTAGGACCACCTTCCCAAGGTTCTTTCGGTCATGGAGCCGTCGATGAGCCTCCACTGCGCCTTCCCGCGTCAGCGGGAAGGTTCGGTCCAACACAGGGCGCCATCTCTTGTCCGCCATCCCCTGGAAGATCTGAGCCAGGGCAGGGCCCAGCCTTTCCTCCTTTTCCTTCAGGTAGAGGAGGTGGATTCCGAAGACGCCCTGGTTTTTCCCGATGAGGGACATGGGGTGGAGGGTGGGGGTGCGGAAGCGAGCCAGCGCCGCTTTGATCCAGCTTCGCTTCCGGTCTGGAAGGGCCTCGCTGAGCCCGTAGAAGACCAACCGCCCCAGGGGCCCCAGAAGCCGTCGACACGATTCTGTGGCCCTGCCTCCCACCGGATCCAGGGCGATGTCCAGGATGCGTCTTTCCCCCAGGGCTTCCCAGACATCCGGTTCCCAATCACCCCTGGAATCAAAGCAGGCTTCTGCCCCCAGCTCTTCCACCACGAAGGCTCGCTTCTGCGGGCTGCCGGCGGTTCCGTAGACTCGCAGGCCCTGGTTCGCCGCCAGCTGCACGGCGGCTGTCCCCACCCCACCCCCGGCCCCCAACACCAGGATCCGGTCCCCCGGGCGGGCGTGGCCCGTCTCGAAGATGGCGACCCAGGCAGTGAGGAAGACCACCGGCACCGCGGCGGCCTCGGCCGGGGACAAGGCTGATGGGTAGGGGAAGAGCTGGTTCACCTGGACGATGGCGTCCCGGACATATCCGCCGAAGCGAAGAAGGGCCACGGCCCGGTCCCCCTCCTTCCACCCTTCCACCCCCTCCCCGATCCGGGCCACCTCCCCAGCCACCTCGAACCCGGGGGCATAGGGCCGGTCGGGAACGCCTCCGTACAGCCCCACTCGCTGAAGCAGGTCGGCGAAATTGACCCCGGAAGCCAGGACCCGGAGATGGATCTCTCCGGGCCCTGGATCCCTCAGGGGGATTTCAGCTTCGGTCAGCACCTCCGGGGGGCCCAACCGGGAAATCTGGATCGCACGTGTGGTGCCCGTGGGCACCCTCAGCCGCCCCTCATCCAATCGGGCCGCTTCTCGGTGTAGTTTGACGGCGGTTGGAAGAGATCGTCAGGCAACGCCTCGGTCCTGATCCCTTCGATGGTGGAGACGGTGCGCATGGTGATGGTTTGCCCCACCGGGCCCGCCGGGGCTTCGGGCTCCTCTTCCTTCTTCCCCCGCCCAAGCAGGCCGCCAAGCCGCCCACCCATGGCTTCCCTCGCCGCCGCCATGGCTGCGTCCTGGGCCGAGGGCCCCTCGGCCGCATCAAGCGGTTTGTCTGCGGCGGCCAGGACGGCCCCGGCATCAAACTCCATTCCGGCCGGAACAGAGACCATGTGGGTGACGGTGCGAACTGGGACGCCCCCCAGCTCCTTCATGATCTCCATATTCTTCTCCATGGCCTCCTGCATGCTGGCGTTGCCGCCACCCATGGCCTGGGCCATGACTGCACCCATGCCGGCGCCGCCGGAGCCGATGAACCCCTCGGCCATCTCCTCCTGGGCCCGTCGGAACGCGTCGGCTTCTGGAAAGTCCGAACTCAGCCAGAGTTCAGTGAAGACGACGGTTCTGCCCAAAACCGCTGCCATCTCCTGGGCCTCTCGAGAGGTGGGGACCATCTCTACGCTCATGAGGACCTGTTCGGCCGAGTACCCGTCGAAGCTTCGGGTTTGACCCGTCCGGTCCGTGGACATCTTGATCTCGAAGGAACCCTCTCCGCCCGGGCCTTGCTGGGCCATGGGGTTTTGCTGACCCATTCCTGCCTGGGCCTGAGCGAACTGACCCTGCATATCCTCCAGGGTCATGGTGAAAAAGGTCCTGGAGTCGTGCTGAAGAAGAGTGAACTCCCCTTCGGCCGAGTTCATGATGGACGAGGTCTCTTTATCGTCGGTGCGCATGAGACCACCCTTGAGGTAGGTGGTCTGTCGGCTCTCCTGATCCATGTCCGGGACCATTCTCATCATCATGCTCATGCCACCGCCGAACTCCATGCGGGTGACGGTGGTGTAGGAGAGGTCCTGGGCCTTCAACTCACCCACGTTGGTGAGTAGACAGAGGAGAGCGAAGGTCACGAAGCCAGGGGGAAGAGCCCGGGCGAAGTGGTGTCCTTTGGGCATGAGTCGGCTCCTTTCAACAGTGGGTCCCGGCACCTGCGGAGGAGCTCGGAGAACCTCTTAGAAGAAAATGAACACCAGTACGACGGTGGCCACTACGGCTCCGATGGAGAGTACGTCAAACAGGAGATCCCGCTCCGGGAGTTGACCCGGAGTCGGTTCCAGAGTTCCAATCGGAGTGTGTGGGGTTCCTTCCAAAGACTTCTCTCCGGCCTGTTCCGGCGCAACCCTTTTCCCGTCTATCCCGTCGGCACCTTCGGCCGCGCCGATCTCGGGAGAGGCCAGGGAGATGCCGGCAAGGAGAGCGAAGAGGACGAGTCCGGCGATCCACATCTGGTCCAGGAAAGCGGCGTTGGGGGTCAGCCACTTCACACCCACGGTGATGGGGAGTGTGAGACCCATGACCCAGACGGCCCCTCTCGCCGTCGCCTTCTTCCAGAACAACCCGCTGAGAAACACCACCGCCACCCCGGGGGTGATCAGACCCCAGAATTCCTGGATGTAGGAAAAGATCCGCTCGAAGCGGATCAGGAAGGGTGCCCATGCCGCCGCCAGTAGAAGGAATACCACGGTGCTGGATCGGCCGACGAAGATCAGGTGCCTTTGGGACGAGTCGGGCTTCAGGTGGCGGTGGTAGAGGTCCACGGTGAAAATGGTGGCGGTGGAGTTCAGCATGGAGTCCAGGGAGGACATGATGGCGGCGATGAGGGCCGCCAGCATCAGGCCGGTGAGGCCTCCCGGGAGAAGTTTGGCGATGAGGACGGGGTACGCCATGTCCGACCGAGCGATCTCATCGGAGTAGAGGACGTAGGCAATGATGCCCGGGACGACGGCGATAAAGGGGATGAGAAGCTTCAGATACGCGGCGAAGACGATGCCGTAGCGGCCCTGTCGGATGTTCCGGGCGCCCAGGGTACGCTGGGTGATGAACTGGTTGCAGCCCCAATAGAAGATGTTTGCGATCCAGAGCCCGCCGAAGAAGATGGCGAACCACGGTAGTTCCGGGTGGTCCAGGGGAAGGACCATGTGGAACTTGTCCCCGGCCTCCTCCATGAGGGTGCCCCAACCTCCCACCGCTTTGAGCCCCAGGAAGAGAGTGAGCGCCCCCCCCAGCATGAGCATGGTCCCCTGAATCAGGTCGGACCAGACCACGGCCTTGAGTCCTCCGTACGCGGTGTAGGCCCCGGCGAAGACAGCAAGGATGGTCACACCCCACCAGAGAGGGAGCCCGAACATCGTTTCCAGGGCCAAGCCGCCGGAGTAGAGAACGGTGGCCATGGCCACGAAGGTGTAGGCCAGCATCATGTAGATGGCCAGCCAGCTCCTGGACCGAACGTCGAAACGGCGCTCCAGGTATTCGGGCATGGTCGTGACCCGGTTGGCCAGATAGGCCGGAAGGAACCACCGGGCCACGATGACCAGCGTGATGGCCGCCATCCATTCGTAGGCCGCCACCGCCAACCCGAAGTCCATCCCCTGGCCTGCCTGCCCCACCAGCTGTTCGGTGGAGATGTTCGATGCGATCAGGCTGATTCCGATGAGCCACCAGGGGAGGTTACGGCCGGCCAGGAAGTAGTCGGCCGCCACCTTTTCCCGACGCGAGACGAGGACGGCCACGAGCCCGACGACAACGAAATAGCCGATGAAGGCCGTGGTATCGAGGGGAGAAAAGTTCACCGGTCCCGGACCTTTGTGTGGGAGTTCAGATCGCGGGTTTCGATCTGCCAGGTTGGAGCCGAACCACTCACCGGATCAACCCCACGGGACGTCCGTCCAGCCCCCACTGCGGGGCGACCCGGACCCCGAGGTGGGTCATTGCGGTGACGGCCACGTCCATGATACTCGGGGGGATCTCCGGGGAGCCCACCATCACCGAGGGGCCGCTGGCCAGGAAGAAGACGGTGGTCTCTTCCGGCGATTCCCCGCC
>CBDUAX010000065.1:0-13004 GCA_965365235.1 uncultured bacterium | reverse complement strand
GCCCCCGTAGCAGACCGGATCGTCGTCACTCCCGGGACCAAAAGCCTCGATGCCCTGGGCCTGACCCAACAGTTTTCTGCCGAGGTGGTAGACAAAAAAGGGAGGGCTCTCTCGGACTACGTCTTCACCTGGAGCAGCACCAATGGAACCGTGGCCTCGGTCAGCTCCACGGGCCTGGCCACGGGATTGAGGCGTGGAACCACCTCGATTCAGGCCTCTTCTGAAGGCCTCACGGGGTCGGCGGTGCTGGAAGTTTCTCCCCTACCAGCAGAGGTTACCAAGGAATCCGGGGATGGACAGACGGGAGCCCTGAGCCAGATCCTGCCCGAACAGCTGGAGGTCCGGATCTGGGATTCTGAAGGGAATCCGGTGGAGGGCGTTCAGGTTGCGTTCACCGTCCTGGCTGGGGCCGGGTCCACCGCACCGTCTTCGGTGACCACCGATTCTGAGGGAAAAGCCTCCACGAACTGGACTCTCGGGTGTTCGAATGACGATCCCCAGAGGGTCCGGGCCACCGCAGGCGCCTTTTCCGCGGAATTCACTGCCTCCGCCGATCTTTCCCTCCCGGCCATCTGCCAGGAATCCGTCCCTCAAGGCCGGGTGACCTTCCCCTATTCCGTCCAGATGCAGGTGGTGGGGGGCGACCAGGCTTCCATGACGTGGAGCCTCGAAAGCGGATCCCTTCCGGGTGGAATCGGGCTTTCCTCCTCCGGAGTCCTCTCCGGGGTCCCCACGGGCACGGGCTCTTTCACCTTTCGAGCCAAAGCCCAGGACGGTACGGGTGCCAGCGCGGCCCGGGACTTCGGATTCAGGGTTTGTGATGCTCCCATGGAGTTGGATCCAGGCGAAAGCGCATTCCTGGACCCATCCGGCCCGGGAGAATGCGGTTTCTTCCTTCCCACGGGTGTCTCCGGGGATCGGTACCGGGTAGGCGTGGTCTGGTCGAACTCAAACCATGCGGACACCCTTGCCACGGCTCTCCCTCTGGTGACCGTGAACATCACCGCGGAGCAGCCTGTGGGCGCCCCCGTCCAGCCGGTTCCGGTGCAGCGCTTCTCGGTGGCTCCCAGTGACCAGGACTGGTTGAATTCCCTCCCCGAGGCTCTCAGGGAAGCGGTGGAGGTGGATGCTGCCACCGAGGCCTATCACTACCGGCTTCGGGAGCGGGAACGGCGGATGATCCGGGCCCTGGGTCCGGATGCCCGCCCACTCTCGGAACCGGTAGGCACTTTTGCTGCGCCGGCCCTTCAAAGTTCGGCGCCGGAAAAGCTCTCTCTGGTGGCAAACCCTGAATCGGAATGCGCACCTGCTGCCGCAAAGGTCACCGCCCTCAAGGTGGCTGAGAACGACCTCATGGTCTTCTACCAGGACAGCGCGCAGGCACAGATCGACTCCCTGAGGGTCACATCGGCGCTGGCCGAGATGATGCTGGACTACTACCGGGATTTCGGAAAACAGGTCATCGACGAGTACTTCGGGGGCGTTACCGATCTGAACTCCGACGGGCGAGTGGTTGTGTTCGTCACTCCAGTGGTGGATGAGGGGGTCGCGGCCTACGTGTGGAGCGGGGACTTCTTCCCGAAGGTCGGATCCACCTTTACTTGCCAGAACTCCAATGAAATGGAGCTTATCCGCTTCAACCCGTCGGTCATCCGTGGCATGATGAATGGGAACTACCAGGCCCTGGGCACCCTGGTCCACGAGGTGAAACATGTGAGTTCTCTCTACAAGAGCATCTCACGATTCGACGCCATTGGCGATCCAGAAGGCTATCAACCCAGCTTTATTGAAGAAGGCACGGCGGAGATCGCCGGGGAGGTCTCGTCCAGACTGGCCTGGGCGTCGGTTGGCGGCCCGCCCCTGACGGCCTTCGTCGACGCAGAGGCCCGAGGCACGGCCTACGATTCCGGAACCGGGGCCCCCCTGAAAGAGGCCTATGCCGTCCTTCTTCGGTGGGCCCGGACCATAGGGTACCTCGGGAGTCAGCCGAACGGTGTGGTGGGCACTCCGGTAGGCGCCGGACCCGGGCACAGCGTGTACGGCTCGGGTTGGCATTTCCACCGGTGGCTGGGGGATGTGTACGGAAACGCCACGGCATTTCCGCTGGGAGACGCCGCTTTTTTCACCACCCTGAATGATTCTCTGACGGCTTCGGGTCCGCAGGGGATCAAAAGTGTCACCGGGCTTTCCTGGCAGGATCTCACGGACCGATACCTCTCGGCCATCATGCTCAACGGGACCGGAGCGCCACAACCGGCGTGGGGTTTCACCACCTACCATTTCCCGGACGGCACCACCGGTCTTCTGCAAACCCAGCGGTCCGGCTTCTATCCCTGGCCGGTGAACGTACAGGGCGATGACACCACCGCCACCTTCGGGTCCCTTATCAATTCAGGAAGCTTAGGTCCATCCGGTATAAGGGTTTACGACCTCACTTCCGGGGGGTCCGGATTGGGTATTGACGTCAAAGTCCAAACCACCCGTGTGCCGGTCCGGGTCGTCGTGGTTCGCCTCCGGTAGTACCTTTCCACAAGCTGGCTTCGTCCGGCCGCCGGGGGGAGAGCCCCTGGCGGCCGGCTCCTCTCCGGCCCCCACCAGGAGGCCCTCGTCATGATCCGGCCCGGACACAGGAAGATGGTCCACCCGGCTACCCGTCCCCTTTTTCTCCTCACCCTCCTCTTCCTGGCCCTGACGGGATGTCAGGGATCGAACCCTGATCCCCAGCTTGGTTTGGCCGAATCCCCGGGGGTAGCCCAGGGGACCCGGGGCATGGTCAGTTCAGCCCACCCGCTGGCTACCGATGTGGGTCTGGAGATTTTGGAGGCCGGAGGGAACGCCTTCGATGCGGCGGTTGGTGTAGCAGCGGCTCTGAATGTGGTGGAGCCCATGATGTCGGGGATGGGCGGGTATGGCACCATTCTGCTCTATTCCGCCTCCGAAGACCGGGCCCTCTTCCTGAACTCCAGCGGCCGGATTCCCATGGGTGTGGATGCGGACGCCTACAGGGCCCCGACCCCCAACTACATGGACAATCGGAGGGGGGCTAAGGCGGTTTCCACCCCCGGCAACGTCAACGCCTGGGCAGCCATGTCCGGCGAATATGGCCAGCTCCCGTGGGCCGACGTCCTGGCCCCGGCGGCCCGGATCGCCGAGGAAGGGTTCGAGCTCGACGGCAGGACGGCCCGGATGATCGAGGGCGCCTGGGGTGAATTCTCCCCCTACACCCGTGCCTTCTACGGAGTCGAGGACCGTCCCCTGCGGGCTGGAGAGCTCCTGGTTCAATCAGATCTGGCCAGATCTCTTCGACTCGTGGCTTCGGAAGGGCCGGAAGCCTTCCATGGTGGGCCCCTGGGTGAGGCCATCGACGAGGCAATGCGCGCCGCCGGAGGGTTCCTCCGCCTCTCGGACCTGGCGGACAACGAAGCCGAATGGTGGCAGCCCGTGTCCATCGACTACCGGGGGTATCAGGTGATGGTGCCCCCACCCCCTGCCAACTCCTGGCCGGCTCTGGTACGCCTGGGGATGATGAGCCAGTTCGACGTGGAGGCGATGGGGCACAACAGCGCCGAATTCCTCCATCGGTTCGCAGAAACCACCAAACACGCTTTCTGGACCCGTCTCCGGTGGGCAGGAGACCCCGAGATCGCACCCCCTCCCCTGGAACGCCTTCTTTCTCAGGCCTATTGGGCGGCTCAGGCGGCGGAGCAGAACCCGGATCGGGCCGAGCCCTTCGTACCGCCTGGAGTTGTGGCCGAGATGGGGGCCAATACCACCCATTTTGTCGTAGCCGACGCCCAGGGGAATGTGGTCTCTGCCACCCAGACCCTGGGGAACGCCTTCGGGAGTCGGATCATGCCCGAGGGCACCGGGATCTGGCTGAACAACTCCTTGGCCTACTGCACCTTCGAGCCGGCCGGGAACCCCATGGATGCACATCCGGGGCGCCGGAAGCTGTCAGGGGATGCGCCCCTCTTTGTCTTCAGGGATGGGCGGCCCTGGGTGGCCCTGGGCACTCCCGGAGGGCATACCATCCCCCAGACCGTCCCGCAGATGGTCATGAACATCCTGGACTTCGGGATGAATATCCAGGAGGCCATCGCGGCTCCCCGGGTCTCCTTCATCGAACCCGATGTCCTGGCCGTCGAGAACGGCATCCCCGACGCCGTCTTCGATGCCCTGGAGGCCCTGGGCCATGGGGTCCGAAGGACCGGAGGGCTGGGGAACGGGCACGGTATTTCCATCGAATGGGGTCCGGACGGAGTACCGGTTCGGTTCTCCGGCGGGGCCGACCCACGAGGGGCGGGGTTGGCCAAGGGGCGTTGAGTGGGATTGAACGTGGTGATTTCCAAAGGAAACCGAAGGCTGGCTTTGGTCCTGGGCACCCTTCTGCTCGGGCTTGCAGGGTGTGGAGACGGATCCACCGGCCCCAAGATCCCTGACCGCCTCGAGATAACCCCCGGCGCCACGACCCTTACGGCTCTTGGCCTGACGCAGCAGTTCACGGCAACTGCGCTGAACAAGAAGGGCAAACCCATGTCCGGGGTGCCCGTTAGCTGGGCCAGCACAAATTCGGAGGTGGCGTCCATCTCCGCCGCCGGCCTGGCTACCGGCCTCCGGAAGGGCACCACCTCCATCCGAGCCACCGTGGAGGGGGTGTCCACCTCTGTGTCTCTGGTGGTAGATCCCCTCCCAGCCGTTTTGGAGAAACTGGCCGGTGACGACCAGTCGGGGGCCTTGAATCAACCTCTTCCGACCCTCCTGGAGCTCCAGGTCCAGGACTCTGAGGGACACGCCATCGGCGGCGTTCCGGTATTTTTCAGCATCGTCACCGGAGGAGGGGCCGTCTCTCCCACCAGCGGCACCACAGACCTCCAAGGGCGGGTGAGCACCACCTGGATCCTGGGGTGCACCGACGAGAGCCCGCAGCGTGTCCGAGCCGTGGCCGGCACCCAGTCGGTAGAGTTCTCGGCCACCGGCGATCTGGCCGCCCCAGCCATCTGCCAGGAGTCGATTCCCCGGGGCCGGGCCACCTTCACCTACGACGAGCAGCTTTCAGCCGTGGGTGGGAGCCAGGGAGGCACGATCTGGGAGATAGAGGCGGGCCACCTCCCCACCGGGTTGACCTTATCCTCCGAAGGCCGAATTCGAGGGACCCCGACCCAAGAAGGAGAGTTCCCCTTTCGGGCTCTGGCCCGGGACGCAGCAGGCGCCACGGCGGGGCAGGACTTTCTCCTGACCATCTGCCCGGCCCCTTTGGCTATGGTCAGGGGGGAAAGCGTGGCCATCGTGCCGTCTGGTACGGAGGGATGCGGCTTTTTTCTTCCATCGGGAGAAGAGGGGGACCACTATCGATTCAGCGTGGTCTGGGCGACCTCCAACCCCGCCGATACCGCCAACCTCCCCATGGTCACTGTGACCGTCCAGAAGCATCTCCAGCCCGGGACCCCACCTTCGCCAGCCCCTTCCCTGGCCCGCCTCAGCACCAGGGAACCCCCGTTCCCCACCCACCAGGCCCATTGGGACCAGGCCCTTCCCGCTGGGCTCTTGGATGCCCTGGAGAATGACAGAGCCACGGAGGCATTCCATCTGCGTCTGAGGGCTTCCGAGGAGGCGCTGATCCGGAGGCTGGGCCCAGAGGTCCGGTTTCTCCCCGACTTGGGGAGTCGCCAACGTACCCCGGGGGCCCCGGAACCGGCCCCAAATAAGCTCTCCCTCTACCCAAACGACGGGTCCCGGTGCGATAACCTGGGCCGGGCCACTGCCATCAAGGTGGCTGAGAACGACCACATCGTCATCTATCAGGACAGCGCCCAGGCTACCGTCGATTCCCTGGTGGTCACCGCCGATTTGGCGGAAACAATGCTGAACTATTACCGGGATTTCGGAAAGCCGGTCATCGACACCTACTTCGGGGGGGTCACCGACATCAACGGGGATGGCCGGGTCGTTGTTTTTGTCACTCCGGTCGTGGAGTCGGCCATCGCCTATGTCTGGAGTGGGGATTTCCTCTCCACATCGGAGTGCAAGTCTTCGAATCAGATGGAGTTGGTTCGGTTCAAAGCCAGATCAATCCGGGGCCTCGGGACCGGCAACTATCAGCCTTTGGGTACGCTGGTCCACGAGGTGAAACACCTCTCCTCCCTCTACAACGGGCTCTCCCGTTGGAGAGCCTCAGGTGGAGTTTATGCATTCCATCCCGGCTGGGTGGAGGAGGGTACCGCCACCATGGCGGGAGAGATCTCCTCTCGGCTGGCCTGGGCGGCCCATGGGGGACCGGAGGTGGGGTCCATGGTCACCCGGGCCGACAAAGTGGTCAATGAGGACACCTACTACATGCTCATCAGCTGGGGCCGGGGCATGTTCTACCTCAGCAGCCAACCTAATGGGACGGTTGGCGTGCCCACCGGGGCCCAGGAGCGCCACAGCATCTACGGCTCTGGGTGGCATTTCCACCGCTGGTTGGGCGATGCATACGGAAACGCCGCCGATCCGCTGGCCGACGGGGCGTTCTTCACCCTCTTGAACGACTCCCTCACGGCCACCGGCTCTACCGGAATTAAAGATGTCACCGGGAAGAGATGGCAAACGCTGCTGGACGAGTACGCCAGGGCCATCATGCTCAATGGGACAGGTGCCCCCGCACCGGAGCGTGCTTTCACCTCCTACGACCTACCGGATGTGACCTCGGGCCTCTACGGCACCATCCAACCCCCGGGGCGTTACCCCTGGCCCGTGAATGTTTCCGGGGAAACCCTCTCCGCCCCCTTCACCCCGGCTGTGAGCATGGGCACCATCGGGCCTTCTGGCATCCGGATCTTCGACCTGACCTCCGATGGATCGGGCCTCGGGGTGGAAGTGAATGTCCGGACGACCCGTGAACCGCTGCGGCTGGTTGTGGTGAGGGTGAACTAGGGACTCGGTCCAGGCCCGTATTCCTGATCCGGTTGGGCGTGGCCAGCTCGGCGGATCCGGCTGGCCGACGCCCCTCCCTTCTCAGGCCAATACCGCCCGAAGCCGGTCCATGGAGACATTGCCCCCGCTGAGTACCACCCCTACTCCGTCTGCGTCTCCATCCCCCCCCAAATCGCATTTCTTGCCCAGAACCGCTGCCAGGGCCACTGCACCCCCACCTTCAAGCAGGAGGTGGAAGGCGTTGGCGGCGAAGCGCATGGCCTCTCGAATCCCCTCCTCATCAACCAGTACATGCTCGTCCACCAGTTCCCGAACCAGGGGGAGCGTGTAGCGATTCGACAGGCCGATCCCTCCAGAGAGGGCTTCTGCCAGGGTTTCCTCCTCCGGCATGGTGAGAGGTTTTCCCACCTTCAGGCTCTCGTACATCACCCGAGCGTTGGTTGCGGATACGCCGACGATTCGAACCCCCGGTTTCTGTTCCTTGATGGCATAGGCCACCCCGCCGGCCAACCCCCCCCCAGAGAGGGGAACCAAGACGGTGTGCAGCTCCGGGATCTCCTCCAGAAGCTCGAGACCCAGCGTCCCCTGCCCCGCCACCACCCAGGGGTCGTCGAAGGGCTGGACGAAAACCCGTCCTTCTCCCTCGGAAAGCTCCATGGCCCGTGCCTCAGCCTCGTCATAGGTGTCCCCCGAGAGAAGAACCCGGGCTCCAGCCCTTTCCATCCCCTCCTTTTTCACCGGATCCACCCAGTCGGGCACACAGATGGCTGCTGGTACCCCCTCCCGCCCGGCCACGAAGGCCACTGCCCGCCCATGATTCCCGCTTGAACAGGTCACGACCCCCCGTTTCCGCTCTTCAGGGGACAGGCGCAGAATCCGGTTCGTCGCCCCGCGGACCTTGAATGAGCCCGTCACCTGAAGGCTCTCCAGCTTCAGGTAGATCCGGCCCTCGCCGGGCTCCTCCAGGTCGTTGGCCCGGAACACCGGGGTCCGCCGGATCAGCGCCGAAATGGTTTGTCGGGCCTGCGCGATATCCAAATCGAACGGGAGGTTTTCCATAGGCATGGGGAACCCGCCTGGCTGGGAACGAGGGAGGTGGAACGTCCTCGGACTACCCTGCCCCTCCTCCTTCCCTCCCGTCAAGGGCGCCCACCCCTTGTACGTCCGGGTTCCGATCGGCAGGTTCTCCTCCGGTGATCAATCAACCACCTGGAGACCGGACATGCGAAACCGCAGACTACCCCTTATTCCCGCCCTTCTTCTCGGAACTCTCCTCCTCCCTTCCCCTACCGTCGCCCAGGGCATGAGAGGGTTCCAACAGAATGCTCCAAGGGGGCCACTTCCCGAGTGGTTCACCCTGGAAGGGTACCGTCACGGAGTGAACTTCTTTCCCCAGGTTTATCATCCGGAGGTGGAATACGAGGCTGGGGAGACGCTGACCTTCGACAAGTTCCACACGATGGACGTGGTCTACGCCTGGATGTACCGGTGGCAGGAAGAGCATCCGGAGCTGGTAGAGGTCTACGAGGTGGCGAGGAGTCTGGAGGGACGCCCAATTCTCCAGGCCACCCTCACCAACAAGAATACCGGTCCCGCTACCGATAAGCCGGCTGCATTTTTCGAGGGGAATCGTCACTCGGGTGAGGTCACCGCCGCGGAATCGGTGCTTTGGCTCATGCAACATCTGGTGGAGAGCTACGGAAACGACCCGGAGATCACCCACCTCCTGGATACCCGGGCCATCTACCTCCGTCCGAAGAACAACCCGGACGGAAGTATGCTGTATCTGAACACAGCCCAGTCGAACCGGAGCACCAACCGGCCCACGGACAACGACGGGGACGGTTTGTTGGATGAGGACGCCCCCGACGATCTGGATGGGGACGGGGTTATCCTCCAGGTCCGGTACCGACCCCGCCCGGGGACCGATGACCGGGCTACCATGGTCACCGACGAACGGGACCCCTCCGGGAGGCTCCTCCGCCGAGCCGAGGAAGGCGAGGAAGCCGAGTGGGTTGTATCCAGTGAAGGGCTGGACAACGACGGCGATGGCCGGGTGAACGAGGACGGGATTGGGGGGTTGGACCTCCACCGGAACTATGCCGAAAACTGGCGGCCCGAACCCGGGTTGGATCGGACCGGCCGAGGCTACACACAGAGGGGGGCCGGCGCCTTTCCTCTCAGCGAAATCGAGACCCGATCGGTGGTCGTCTTCCTCCTGGAGAATCCGAACATCTCCGTGGTAAACAGCATGGACACCAGGGTACCCATGCATCTCCGTGCCCCCTCCACCTCCCCCGGCCCCGAGCGGATGTACCCTGAAGACCTGGCCTACTACGAACACTTCGACTCGGTGGGCATGGCCATCACCGGGTATCCCTGGGCCGGCGACGTCTTCCACGACTATTCCACCCGCCGAGATGAAGAGGCCGGACCCATGGATGGGAGCCCCCTCTTCGGCCACGGCCCGGACTTTGGATACTGGTACTATGGATCCATCTGGTATGGTGACGAGTTGTGGGACGGCGGGAATTTCGGTGATCGGAACGGGGACGGTGAAGAGGACTCCCTGGACGCCCTCCTCTGGGACGACGAAGAGAATGAGGGCCGATCGTTCAAGGAATGGACGCCTTTCAATCACCCGGTCCTGGGCGAGGTGGAGATCGGTGGATGGCATCCGAAGTTCTTCTCCCAGAACGCACCCCCCAAGGAGCTGGAGCGGTGGGCCCGTGACCAGGCCCTGTTCAATCTTGCCATGGCGAAATCTCTGCCTCTCCTGGCAATGCACGAGGTGCGTGCGAGGGAGGTCGAGCAGGAAGATGATCTGACCACCTACGAACTTCAGGTCACCTGGGAGAACGTCGGGGGCCTTCCCACCGCCCTGAAGCAGGCTCAGCTGGTGAAGATCGTCCGGGAAGACCGGGCCATTCTGGAGTTCGACGGATCCCTTCTGAGGGGCGACGATGCCCGAGTGGAGATCATTGAACCCGATAGCCGGGGCAACGCCTATGAGGCCGGTCGAACGGAAGCCGGGGCCCGGAACTCGGCCACCTTCCGGGTTCAGGTCCGAGGGGACGGTCCAGTGGAGGGGACGGTGCGCGTTCTGTCGACTCGGGGTGGGGTCCTGGAGGCCCCGTTCACACTGGGAGGGTAGTGCACCACCCGAAGACCGGAGGGGGGATTTGTCGTATCTGACCGAAGGAGGGAGAGGATGAGCGCCATGGCCGTTTCCAGAATCCGGCGGGCCGGTCTTGGAAGGTTTGGTCTGCTTTTGGTGGGCGCTGTGGTCCCCCCTGCGGCACTCCAGGCCCAACAGACCGGACCGGAGGTGTGGGGTCGGGTCGACTCGGTGTTCCAGGAAATGGCCACGCCCACGACTCCGGGATGCGCCCTATCGGTCATGATCCAGGGCAGGCCCGTGTACACCCGGGGCTACGGGATGGCGAACCTGGAGTACCATATCCCCATCCGCCCCACCTCGGTATTCCATGTGGCGTCGGTGTCGAAGCAGTTTACCACCTTCGCGGTTTCTCTCCTTGTGGCCGAGGGGGAGGTGTCCTGGGAGGACGATATCCGTGACTACGTTCCGGAGGTCCCGGACTTCGGAGAAACCATCACCCTTCGGCACCTGGCGAATCACACCAGTGGAATCCGGGATCAATGGAGCCTTCTCTCCATGGCGGGGTGGCGCTTCGAGGCGGACGTCATCACCCGAGACGACGTCCTGAACATCACTTCTCGCCAGACAGCGTTGAATTTTCCGGTGGGGGCCGAATACCTCTATTCCAACACCGGCTTCACCCTCCTGGCGGTGGTGGTAGAGCGGGTGTCGGGACAAACGTTGAAGGAGTTTTCACAGGAGAGGATTTTCGGCCCCCTGGGCATGACGGGTACCCATTTCCACGATGACCACAACACCATCGTTCCCGACCGGGCCTATGCCTACGCACCGATCCGGGGCGGGGGATACCGCATCAGTATCCCCGACTTCGATGTGGTAGGTGCCACGAGCCTACACACCACTGCTTTGGACATGGCCCACTGGGACCGGAACTTCTACACCGGAGAGGTGGGGGGGGAGGCCCTGATCGCTGAAATGTCTCGGAGGGGGATCCTTCGCTCGGGAGACACCATCAACTATGCATTGGGGTTGAGTCACGGGACGTATCGGGGCCTTCCCACGGTTGGGCACGGTGGATCCGATGCCGGGTACCGCAGTCAGTTCCTTCGCTTCCCCGGGCAGGAGACCACCCTCGCCGTCCTATGCAACTTCCCGTCCAGCAACCCTGGCGGGCTGGCTCGAGAGGTGGCCGACATCGTTTTGGAAGGGGCCTTTCTCCAGGAACGGGAAAATCCCCAGGAGGTAGGGGCCGACCCTGAGACACCCGACCTCGTTCCCCTTTCCCAGGAGGAACTGGCGGAGTTGGATGGGTTCTATGTTCGGGAGGATTCTGACATCCCCGTGTCGATCCGGGCTCGAGACGGCGTTCTGGTGGCCGGAGGCCAACGCCTGGTTCATCAGGGGGATTGGGTGTTTCGGGTGGGGGATGGTGGCGACACGACCCGCTTCTGGACCGAGGCGGATGGGGAGGTGCTTTCCGTTGGACCGGATGGTAAGAACTATCGCCGCTTCCCCCGAATTGAACCCGAGGCTGTCAACCTCGAGGAGTACGTCGGCAATTACTGGAGTGACGACCTGGGGGTAGAGTACGTGGTTCGGCTGGAGGAAGGCCAACTCGTTTTCTGGAACCGGAAGATCGGATCTAGAGCCCTCAACCCTACCTTTCAGGACGGCTTCTCAAATGGCCAGGGAGTGATTTTCTCCCGGGATCGGGAGGGTCAGATCGACGGGTTCACCACCAGTTCGGGCCGGGTCTGGAAGGTCCGTTTTCGGCGCTTGACGGCGCCCTATCCTGGATAGGACAAAGCCAGGGATGGGCTTCCGAGGCCCCCCTCCACGCCAACGGTGGAGCGGGGCTTCGACTCGGTCAGGGGCAGATCCGGTCCTTTTCCCCACCTCCGCCTAGTTCCCCATCCGGGCCAGATCCGCTTCGGCCGCGATGTACCCGAAGGCCCCCCACTGGTTCTTCTCCGCTACGATGGCCTGGAAGATTGCACGGGCCGACTCAGGATCGCCGTTGTAGAATGCCCAGTTCCCATGCCCGTACCCCTGGGTGGCTCCCTCCAGGTCCCCGAACTCGAGGGCCTCCTCACCGACTCCTCCAGCCCGATAGATCCGAAGCAGCGCCAGGTAGGATCCGCTCTCGATGACGTCCGGGGCCAGCCCGTCCAGGTCCATGCCCTGAATGAACTCCCTGGCTTCCTCTTCCTGTCCGGCCCTGCGCAGGCTCATGTACAGCCAATGAGCCGTGGCGATCTTGCTGTCCGGGTGTTCGGAGACCGCCATACACTGACGGTATTTGTCGATGGCCTCGTCGAACTCCCCCTTCAGGAAATGGGCGAGTCCGTAGTGGTACCAGATGTTGAAGTGCAGTGTCGAGGTGGGGATCCCCAGAGCGTTCGGCTGGCCGTCCGGTTCAATTTGGTCTTCCGTGCCCTGGACCAGCTCAGCCGCTTTCTCAAAGTCGGCGATGGCGGCGTCGAACTCCCTGAGGGTGATGTATCGGTGCCCCCGGTGGCGCAGGAAGCGGGCGTCATCGGGATGGAGCTCCACTCCCCTCGAAAAGGACTCTATGGCGATCCGGTACTGCCCAAGATACGCCTCGCGGCGCCCCACCCAGATCAATGCATCGGCATTTTCCGGATCTGCCTCATAGTCGGCCAGGGCCTCTTCCAGCTGGTCCGTCTGGCGGGCCCGCACTTCCTCGGAGGCCTCCGGTGGGAACAGGGGCTCCCCAAGCAAAGACAGGGCCTGGGCTCCAGGCGGGAGGGCGGCCTCCATCCCACGTGCGGGGGAGACTTCTGAGTCGGTGGCATCGGGGGATGGCTCGGAGCCGCAACCCACGACCGCCGGGGAAAGGAGCGCGAGAAGGAAGCGGGCGGAGTTCTTCACGGATGGCCTCTCATGTCGGGAGTTCTCTTGGAGAGGGGATCCTACGTGGGTTTTGCTCTCGACTCAATGGGCCGGAGCA
>CBDUAX010000064.1:0-13047 GCA_965365235.1 uncultured bacterium | reverse complement strand
AGGGGCGATTATCCAACGCGCTGGGCAGGCGGAGGAAGGAAAAGAGGAGAAGCAACGCCGCCTTTACAGGCATGGAGATGGCTCTTGACGAAAAGAGCGGCGCCACCATGAAGAGGCCGGTCAATCGGGTAGAGAGAAGAGCCAATGCCTGCGCCGTCTCGCTTCGGAAAAGCTCCACCCTACCCCCTAACTCACCAGCCCCGGGAGGCTGACGAAAAGATCGGTGGTGAACTTCATCATGCTCTGAAGCATCCAGGAAAGGAGGACGATGAAGGTCACGCCTACGGCGAAAAGCTTCGGGACGAAGGAGAGAGTCTGCTCCTGGATGGAGGTCACGGCCTGGACGAGACTGACGATAAGCCCCACGGCCATCGCCACAGCCAGCAGGGGCCCGGCCAACATCAGAGCCAGCGTCAGAGCGTCACGCGCCAGGTCCAGGACCAGAGCCAGAGGCATGAAGCGTCTCTCCTACGCGAAGCTTCGCACCAGTCCCCCAAGAATCAGGGACCAGCCGTCCACCAGGACGAAAAGCAGCAGCTTGAAGGGGAGAGAGACCATGACCGGGGGAAGCATGAACATCCCCATGCTCATGAGGACAGACGCCACGACGATGTCAATGACAACAAAGGGAAGGAAAAGTGCAAAACCCATCTGAAAGGCGTGGCGAAGCTCACTGGTGACGAAGGCCGACGTCACCACCACCATGGGGATTTCCTCCACGGTGCTGGGAGGCTCGGACCCATGCATCTCCAGAAAGGTGAGCAGGTCGTCTTCTCGGGTAGAGCCCACCATGAAATCCCGAAAGGGGATCGAGGCGGTACGCACCATCTGAAGCTCGTCCAACTCTCCTTTCCGCCACGGATCGAGGGCTGTCCGGTTCACCTCGGCCAGGGTCGGGGCCATGACAAAACCCGTCAGGATCAGGGCCATGGCCGTCAGGAGGTGAGTCGGGGGAGCTGTCTGGGTTCCGATGGCCTGCTTCAGGAGATGGAGGACCACGAGGATTCGTGTGAACCCCGTCATCATAAGAAGGAGTGTGGGCAGAAGGGTGAGGAACCCCATGAAGAGCACTGTACCCACAGGTCCGCTCAACCTGAGTCCTTCTTCCCCTTCACTCCCGATCTGGAGATCCATGGAGGGGAGTTGATTCATGACCCCGAAGACCGCAGCGGCGGGGCTCAGAGCATCGACCTCCGGTGCGGGAGCCGACTCTTCCCCGGTCGGAGCCTCCTGCACCGGATCCTGGATCTCGGTGCCTGCCGGAGCCGAAACCCCAGACAGATCCGGCACATCAACCCCTCCGGCATTCTGCGCTGAGAGATCCCCGGTTCCACCTGGACCAAACAAGAGGAGCAGGGCGGTGCTCCCGATGCCTGCCACCTTTCGGATGCGGTTCCAAACGTTGGGGAACGAAGGGGCTTCGGCGCTCCGCTTCCCGGCCTCGACCAGGGCCCCTGCCACACTCAAATCAGGGTCGGACTTCCCGGTGGCCCCCTGAACCTCTTCGTGAAGGTCGTCCAGCTCTTCCAACTCCTCCTTCAACAGGCGGATGCCCCCCTCCCCGTAGGAAAGGAGAAGGAGCTGGTCCTGGAAGCGGACCACGGCAACCCCCTGCCTTGGGGCCAGCGGCATCCGGGAGAGGACCTCCAGGGAGGGCCCTCCCGACCGGCTCAACAACCCAGGCCGCAAATGTTTGGTGAGGCGAACCAGGAGCGCCAAGAGCCCCAGGACCAGGGCCAAGCCAGCAACAAGGGAGAGAATCGAGCCGAGGCTCAAGACGGCTCTCCTTCGGGTTTCGGGGAGACCGGTAGAATGCGAGTGATGCGGACGCCGAATTGGTCCCCCACCACCACTACTTCGCCCTCGGCAAAGCGTCGATCTCCCACGAACACGTCGATGGGTTCCCCGGCCAGCTTGTCGAGCTGGATGACGGATCCACGGCCGAGGGCCAGGACGTCTTGAACGGCCATCCGGGTCCGACCCAACTCGATGGCCACCGGCACGGTGAGGTCATAAACCATGGAAAGGGCCGCCGGATCCTGGATGGGGGGGGCGTCACCCAGCTCACCGAACTCGGGGGTCGTGGTGGCGGTGGCCAGGGCCTCTCCCACCGGCGCTGCACCCATGCTCGACTTTTCAATCGCCGCATCCACGGTGCCTTCGTCCACGGGCTCCTCAATCGGAGTACTGTCCATTTCAGTCAAGGCTCATAACCCCTGTCGGCCGGGTTGAATCAGATCTGCCGGCTCTATCTCGAGAGCATCTTCCAGACGAGCAGCGAGGTTCTTCCCCACCCTGCCCGGGATTCCAGAGAACCGCTTCTGGCCGGCAACGAAAACAAAGAGTTCCGCATCGGTTCGCAGATCCGTCTGTAGGACGCTCCCCTCTTTCAGCTCCGCCAGCTGGCGAAGGGTGAGAAGGGTCTCCCGGAAACGAGCCTGGATGGGGATGCGGGCGCTGCGAATGGAACCTTCCAGATGCTTCTTTTCCTCTGTGCGCTCCTCAACAGTGCCCTGTGCCACCTGAACCTTTCGATCGGTATTGGTGGTGAAGAACTTTTCCAGTACCGAAAAGGGAAGGCAGAGGAGAAGAGGTGAACTCATGTCACCCATGGTGACATTGATATTCCCAAGCAGGACCGTGTCTTCCCGGTTGGCTACCTGAAGCATCTCGGGAATCGTCTCGAACCCGGTGATTTCCAGGTCCAACTTCACATGATCCTGCCAAACCTCACTGAGCTGCTGGGCGGCGCGTTCGGCCACCAGACGTACCAGGAGCCGTTCGGTCGGGGTAAGGGGCCGCTCCGGAATCGCGGGCTCGCCGGATCCGCCCAGAAGGCGGTCCACGATGAAGAAGGCGAACTCGTGGCCGAAATCGATGACCCCCTGCTGGCCCACCGAACCCTCCACATCCATGATGAAGGAGGCGCACGGAGAGGGGAGAGAGGACATGAACTCCCCGAAGGTGAGCTCCTCTACCGACTGGAGCTCCAGCGATACATGGTCCCTGACTCTCCCGGTGAGCCATCCCTCCACCGACTTGGCCAGGAGACCATAGATGGCCTCCAGCGATCGGCCCCGGTCTTTGGAAATCCGGGAGGGGCGACGGAAGTCATACAACTTGACACCGGGTGCGCCATCGGAAACACCCGGATCCGTCGATTCGAATTCCGAATCGGTCAGGAGCAGATCAGCCTCGTCCTGGGAGAGGCTTTCCGAAGTCAGATCGTTATTGGATGACATATTGTGGCAGGTAGATGCGGTGGATGACGCCTTCTCCAACCTCGTGCTCCAACGTCGCCTTCAACTCCGCCACCAGAGATTCCCTGGCGGTGATGTCTGCAAGTTCCTGAACGGTCTTGGTGCCCAGGAAACCCAGCAATCCATGTCGGAGAGCCACGTCGAGGGCGGCCAGCTCCTCCACCATGTCCGGGTCTTCCGGTTCGAGCGCCACAGAAACCAGTAGATAGCGAGTCCCTTCGGACCCCGCGGGATTCACGACGATGTTCTCCAGGACATGAATGGTCTCCGTCCCGCCCCCTCCCCCATGACCACCCCCATGCCCCCCACTCTTCTTTCTACCACCTTCCTCGGAGGCTCTTGCCGCCATCCAGACGCCAGCCGGGGGCCCCAGCAGGATCATCCCCGCCGCACCCCCCACGCCGGAGGCCAAGAGTGCCAGAACGATCGGGAGCACCATTCCAGCCTTTTTTGGCGGGGGCGTCTCCTCGACACCCTCTTCTTCAGGGTTCTCCGCCATGCTTCCTCCAAGAAGAACGGATGGGGCCTTTGGCCCCTTTTCGCTGGTCCCTTCCTTGGGCACGTGCCGTACCACCAGAAAACCCTTCCGGGTATGACTGCCCGATCCTTCGTAAGTCTTTTTTATATTGAGTCTTACAGATATTCAAAACGTTCCGCCAAGAGGTGGAATCGGCAGGCAGAATCCCCCTACCCGGCAGTCTCTGCCGGGTAGGGGGCGGATGGATTTTCCGGGGGGGGGAAGCGATGGGCCCCTCCCGAATCCGGGAGGGGCCCTGTCCTGCGAACGGGTTGTGGTTACCGCTTGAGGCTCACCACCTCCTGGAGCATCTCATCGGAGGTCGTGATGACCCGAGCGTTGGACTGGAAGCCGCGCTGGGCCGTGATCATGTTGGTGAACTCCTGGGCCAGGTCCACATTCGACATCTCCAGGGCACCGGAGGTCACGGTGGACTGACTCCCCTCGCGAGCGAATCCCAGCACGGGGGAACCGGAGTTGGATGACACCTGGTACATGTTGTCCCCGGACCGGATGAGACCGGCAGGGTTGTTGAAGTCTGCCAGAACGATCTGACCCAGGGTAAGCGTCACCCCGTTGGTGAAGGCCCCGGTGATTGTTCCGTCCTGGTCGATGCTGAACCGCTCCAGGTCTCCCATGGTGTACCCATCCTGCTCCTTCAAGACCGCTGTTGAGGCAGCCGCGAATTGAGAGAGCCCCGCGATGGTGTCCGCTTCCCCGAAATCGATGGAAATACTCACGTCTGCAGCACCACTCCCGGGGGTGAAGACGAAGGCATCGGTGGGTACCGGAGCCGTCAATCGGCCCTGGTTGTCGAAGGTCAAGGTCCCGGTGTCACCGGAAACCGAGGTCCCGCCGGTTGTGGTGATGGTGTAATCCCAGGTAGTCCCTGTCATCTTCTCGAAGGAAATGGTCATCTCGTCTCGAGAGCCAGTGGCGTCGAAGACGGTGATGGTGGTCTCCCGGGTGGCACCGATGGGTGCCTCAGCGTTCAGGTTTCCTGCCAAGGCGACGTTCTCCGTGGCCCTGGCTGCGGATTTCTGCCCGAAGGGGAGACGGATGTCGGTGATCTCATCGGTGAGGATCCCATCCTGGGCCAACTTCCCCTGGACCACAAAGCCGTTGGTCGAAGCTACCATCCGGCCGTTGGCATCCAGCTGGAAGTTCCCGGACCGGGTGTAGTAGTTCTGGTTCCCGTCCGAGCAGACGAAGAAGGCATCGCCCTGAAGAGCCAGGTCTGTGGTGACCCCGGTAGACTCCAGGTTTCCCTGGGTGAAGAGAAGGTCGATGGAGCCGATGTTCATACCCAGCCCGACCTGAACCGGGTTTACACCACCACTGACATTGCTCGACGATCCAGGAGGACGGCTGGCACCCTGAACCAACTGGGCGAAGGCCTCCTCGAAGGTGACTCGGCTGGACTTGTAGCCCACCGTGTTCACGTTGGCGATGTTGTTACCGATGACGTCCATCCGAACCTGATGGTTCCTGAGTCCGGAAACCCCTGAAAAAAGCGAGCGCATCATAAGCCATATACTCCTTGGTGGGCTCTAGTCCCGCGTGATGACCTCCACCACGCTGGCGAGGGGGATCTCGAGTGTTCCAGAAATCAGCACGGGTCCCCCTGGCCCGTAGCGAACACCATCGATTTGCACGCGAGTGAAGGTCTGGACGTCTACCGCCCCGCCTTCATCGCCTACGACCTCCACGACATATCTGTAGTTGCCCGGCCCCAAACCGTCGGCTGCATCTCCGACCTCGATCTCCTGTCTGCCGGGCCCCACGTAACCGATTTCTCTGCTGCCAACCTCGGCACCATGTTCGTCCAGGATCTTCAGGATCCCGTTTCCGCCCGTTCCGCCGACACCAACCGTCACCGACTCGGTTCCCTCACCGGTGATGGCCACCTGATCTCCGGCAGCCAGGACCTCTTTGCCGATGACGCCCAGAGCCGAGGAGGCGTTCATGATCTCCACCAGGGCGCTGTTCATTCCTTCTTGACCCTGCAGCGTCTCGTTGATGTTCATGAGCTGTTCGAGGCTGGAAAACTGCGCCAGTTGAGCCGCGAACTCTTCACTGTTCATAGGGTTCATGGGATCCTGGTTTTTCAGCTGCGCGACCAGGAGCTGAAGGAACTCGTCCTTCCCCAGAAGCCCTCCCGGGTTGGTCGGTGCGGCTGCGGCTCCAGCGGCACCCGCTCCGACTCCGAGGATCGAATCCGTCACTTTTCTTCCTCCTTGTTCCGGTCTCGCCGGGCTGGGTCTCTGAAACGCTCAGCGTTCTTCTGAGCTTCGTCTCCCTGAGCCCCCTGGCGTTCGCCTCTCGTGTCCAGGCTCCCGTCCCGGGACTCCAGAATCCTGGTCAGGCCGGCCAGTGGGTCCTGAAGCAGGGCAGCCAGATCCGCTTCCATTGCCCGGCCGGCCTCAGCTCCTCTAACCCCTTGAAGACCCAAGGCGCTTGCGTCCAACCCCTGGCGGGCCAGAGCCTGGTGCAACTCCCCTACCCGGTCCTTCATGCGAAGAGTGGCGGCGGGATCGGTCAGATCCACCGTCCCACTCAGCTGACTTCCCCGGAGGGCGAGGCGGAGGCGCGTTCCAGCGCCATCGGCGTCCAGGAGGTCGAGATGGATTCTCCCTGGCATCCGGGCGTTCTTGGCGTCTTCCAGTGCCTGGACCTCATTGATCCGCTCCATGGATCCAAGACGTTGGATACTCTCGGCTCCCCGGACCTCCGCCGTGGGAGTGGAGGTCCGCCCGGTCCAGCCCTGGCTGGAAAGGGAGGTCTCCCCTGAATCCTCGGTGACCTGAGCACCCCGTTGAACCGCTTCCCGGCCCTCCCTCGACCCCTTCCCCTGGTGGGAGCGAGCTCCCTCAGCCTGAGTCGAAACGGCGGCAGAAAGGGTCGGATGGCCGGGTCGGGATTCGGGAGTGGATGAAACCCCCGAGGCGCGGCCCTCCCCGGCGGCTTTGCTTTCGGCGAGGAGCGCTTCCTGGTTTCCGTCGGCCATGCGGGCCGGTAAGGGGTCAGCGGTTCGGACCTCCAACATCTCCGGGCGTTGGGAATCCATCGTTGGCTCGCGGGTCCCGCTCCCAGCTGGTTGAGCCGGTGCTGCGACCCGAGCCACCCTGGCCGTTCGGGATGGGGCTGCGACCCGGGCCACCCGAGCCGGCCGTGAGATTCCCCCGCCAGGGCGAGTCCAGGGGTCAGCCGAAGACACCTCAGCTGTTGAGCTGGTCTCACCCTCGGTCCGAAGCTGGACGTGCCCGGCATCCTTGGCCCCCAGCGTCTGGAGCCCCTCTTCCTGGGCTACGCGCTGGAGACGGGCGTACGCCTGTGGGTTCTCCCAGCTTCCATCCACCTGGAGGTCAGCGGCTCGCCCCTGGCTATGGAGCGACTCCTGGGTCCAGGTGACGACAGGCCCCGGCCGGGTCCGCCCTTGTTCGAAGAGGTGGGCCTGTCGTTCAGAGGAGCGGTACCCCTCTACCATCCGAACCCGGTGACCGAACTCCTTCTCCATCCTTTCCATGACTCGACCGAGACGGTCGCGGAATTCCGGGTCCAGATTCTCCGGGTTTCGATCCATCATCCCCGCAACTGCAGGTGAGGAGGCGGTGGGGGTCACAGTCCCGGAAGTCGAATCGAGGTCTGGGTTGGCCGGTCCAACACCCGATCCATCCGAGGCCAGGTCGAGGGCTTTCGCGGAAGTTTGTCCTTCCCCGGCACCGTCGGCCTCGCCTGGAGAACCCTCTGACGGAGAGGTAGCCCTACCCTCCTCCTCTATTGCAGACTCCGACTCCTGGGGGCCAAGAACTGTCGCTTGGAGAGATACCGGCATCTGCGCTTCGGCTCGAGGAAAACGCGCAGAAGGTTCCTCGGCCGGAAGGATGCCAGCGGCGAGAGAGCCGGAGTCCCGCCCTCCAGCGAAACCGTTCCCCTGTGCCCACCGCCCTTCCACCGTCCCGCTCTCGTCAGCCTGCTTCCCGCCCGGATCGGACGAGGGCTCCGTCTGGGATCCATCTATGGTGGAACCCTCAAGCGGCACCGAAGAATCCGATCCGTCAGTGGGTTTCACAGGCGTTGTCTTCCCGCCCAGGAACTGGACCAGGGTAGCCGCGAAGCCAACCCCCTCCTCCTGGCCGTCCGGCGTTCGAGTGCCGGACGGATCCCCGGCAGCCGGAGTCCGGATCAGTTCAGGAAAGATGGAGTTCAGGGCATCCATTACGGTATCCAGTAGTTTCATCATTCATTCCCGGATCGGTCGGCAAGGACCATCCGGCTCAGGGAGGCCGCCCGATCGGGGACGAAGTTCTCCAGGATCGCGGCGACCTTTCGGTCCGACATATTCAGGAGGATGGGTCGGATCTCCGCGTCGGTGAGCTTCTGCAACACTGCGGCGGCCTCCTCGGGCTCCATGGCTCCGAAGATCTTCGCCAACCGTTCCGGTCCCTTCCCAGCGACGGATCCGGCAGCCTGAGGTTGGCTGGCGGACGGCCCACCGGTCGAGGGAGCGGCAGTCTCGACGAGAAGACCGGAATCCTCCACGGGAACCGCAGGGTCCTCCGCGGGATCTTCCTCGACGTCTTCGGTGGACGTTTGTTGGTCGGAAGAATCATCTTCCGAGGGAGACACCGGTTCTCCCTCCTCGGAGCCCGCAGCTTCTTCCCCACCGTCTCCGATTTCTTGTCCGTGAGGGTCGGCTTCGTTTCCGGGGTCCCCCGGATCGACGGTTTCACTACCGGCAGGGGCCGATCCTTCTTCGGAGTGCTGTTCAGCTGCCAGTGCCTCCGCCGCGGCTTTTTCGGCAGCCATCCGCTCGAGGATCACCTCTTTCTCTTTGGTGCCCCCGACGAAGGTGCCTCCTGCGACTCCTGCAAGAAGGCCGGCAACGATGAAGATGATTGTTTTCATTTCTCGTCCTCAGGCTCCCCTGGAATCGGAGGCCATCCGTCCGTGACGGGTAGCGGCGATCTCGTCCATGTCATTCTGCTCTCGTCGGCTCACCTCGTTCTTCCACTCCTCCAGCCGGCGACTCCGAAGACGATCGAGGGTGCTACGCTCCCGGAACGCCTCCGTGTAGGTTTCCATGGATTCAACCAGACTTCTGTCGGCTTCCCTGCAGTCTTCCTCAGCCTGACGCAGGTGTCCTTCCACCCGCTCCAGGACGAACTCCATGTTTCTGAGGCTGCCGATGGACCCACCTTTTTTGTGGGCTTCGGCCAGCTTGGCCCTTCCGCTACGGCGGACCTGGTCCAGGTTGTCCCGGGTGTTCTCCGCCGCATCGGAGCGCTGGCGAGCCTCGGCCATGTTTCGGGCCTTCTCCTTCTCCACCTGCTTCCGGAGATCCAGGACCCGCCCCAACGAAAATTGGAAGACCTTCATGAAACCCTTTCCTCCACGTCAACTGGTTCTGTTCCCACCAGGGTCAAGAGGGCGTCACGAGCCCCGGAGAAGTCGGAACATTCCCCGGGGGTCTGCTGCAGGTACCGGAGCATCGGCTCTCTCAATAGCACCGCCTGGTCGGTCTGAGGGTCTGAACCGCTCTGATAGGCACCCACGGAGATGAGATCTTCCTTCTCCCGGTAGGCGGCGGTGAGCCCCTGAAAACGGTTGGCGGCAGCCAGGTGCTGGGGGGAGATGAGCTCGTTTCGGAGCCGGCTGGTGCTTTCCAGGACATCGATGGCCGGGAAATGCCCAGCCGAGGCCAGCTTCCGGGTCAGGGCGACATGCCCGTCCAGAACGGCTCTGGCATGGTCCGCAACCGGTTCATTGAAATCGTCCCCTTCAACCAGGACGGTATAGATCCCGGTGATCCCGCCCATATCACTATTTCCTGCCCGTTCAAGAAGACGGGGGAGGGCCGCAAAGACGGAGGGGGGGTATCCACGGGTGGTGGGTGGTTCGCCTACCGCCAACCCGATCTCTCTCCACGCCATGGCGACGCGGGTGACCGAATCCACCATGAGAAGGACTTCTTTGCACTGGTCCCTGAAATACTCGGCAATGGCGGTAGCCACCAAAGCCCCCCGGGCCCGGACCAGAGCCGACTGGTCCCCCGTTGCCACCACCAGAACCGATCGGGCCAGCCCCTCAGGCCCAAGAGAGTTTTCGATGAAATCCTTCACCTCTCGACCCCGCTCCCCCAGGAGAGCAATCACGTTTACGTCGGCAGAGGAGTGACGGGCGATCATCCCGAGAAGCGTGCTCTTTCCAACTCCACTCCCGGAGAAGATCCCGATCCGCTGACCCCGACCGATGGTCAGGAGGCCGTCCAGGGCCCGGATTCCCGTGACCATGGGGTCGGAGATGGGCCGGCGGGTGAGAGGGTTCGGGGGGTCGGCGGAGAGCGGAACCCGGAGATGAGGACCAATAGGCCCCCGCCCATCCATGGGTTGGCCGATGCCGTCCAAAACACGGCCCAAAAGGCCAGGGCCAACCTGGACGCCGAAAGAACGGCCCATGTGGCGAACGGCGCTCCCGGGGTGCACACCCTCCAGCTCTTCGTAGGGCATCAGCAGAATTCCACGCTCGTGGAATCCCACAACCTCGGCCAAGACCGAGCTGGGGCTGTTGAGACTCTTGATCTGACAGAGCTCACCCATAGCCACATCCAGGCCTACCGCCTCGATGACCAGGCCTACCACTCGGGTGACCCGACCATAGTGGGCGAAGCGGGGTGCCGCCTCCACTCGGCTCAAGAGCGTCTCAACCATTGCTCACCGTCCGGTAGATACGCTCCAGGGCCAGGTCCACACGCCCATCCACGATCCGCTCAGGGCCCTCCACCACACATCCTCCCCGGGCGATGGTCCCGTCGGGGATCCAGCGGACCTCCCGGCCCACGGTCACAGGCGTGCGGTCCTCCGAACGTTCCTGGGAGATGCTTGAAAGGTCCACCGGGTTCATCCGGATCCTCAGCTTCTGATCCAGGGGGAAGTGAGAGAGGGCGTTTCGGACCAGGTTGGCCACGACCTCTGCGTCGGCTTTCACCTCTCGTTCGATGAGTTGTCGTGCGACGGCCAACGCCAGGGCGGTGAGGTTGTTCTGGATCTGCCCGATGAGGGCGTCCTTGAACTCCTCCACCTCCGCCACCACCGTGACGGAGGCCTGAAGGTTCGGTCCCATCTCCTGGAGGGCCTGGCCCCGGCCAGCGTCCACACCGTCGTTGAAGCCCCGCTCGTAGGCCTCTTCCAGTTCCCGGACCCGTGCCGCCTCCAGCATTTCGGCAGAAGGCTGGTTGGAGCCGCCCCTTCGGGAGTCGGGTCCGAGCTCTTGCCAGGTCCAGTTCACGGACGACCCGCCCGTCTCGAGACCCGGATCCCGAACCACCGCCGGGTGCTCATTCGACAACCAGGTCATCGCTGGCTCCGATCACGATCTCACCGGCCTCATCCAGAGTCCGAACCGTCCGGACAATGTTCGATTGTGCCGTCTCGACGTCGCTCACCCTGACCGGTCCCAAGAACTCGATCTCCTCCTGGAGTGCTTCTCGGGCTCTGGTGGAAAGTTGGCCCATGAGTCGGTCCTTCAGGTCGTCGGACGACACCTTCAGGGCCAAGGCCAGCTCCTTGGTTTCCACATCCCGCAAGACCCGGGTCACCGCGGTATCGTCGAGCTTCACGATGTCCTCGAAGATGAACATCAGGTCCTTCACACGGTCGGCCAGCTCCGGATCCGTGTTGTGCAAGCCGTCCATCAGCTCCTTCTCCAACCCGGCGGAGGTGCGGTTGAGGATCTCCGCCACCGCTTCGGGACCACCAGCCTGGGAGCTCTCCCCGCTGAAGGAGAGGTCCGAGTCGGATCCGAGTGAGGCTTCGATGACTTTCAACGCGTCCGGATTGACCTTGTCCATCCGGGCCATACGCAGGAGGATGTCGGACCCCAGGGCCGTGTCGAATCCGCGGATGACGGCCGCGGTCTGGTCTGGGTCCAGGAAGGCGAGAAGGACGGAGATGATCTGCGGGTGCTCATTCCGAATGACGGCCGTCAACTGCGCTGGGTCGGCATTCTGGAAGTTGACCATGGAGATATGGTCATGGAGTTGGGACTCGATGCGCTTCAGAACCAGAGAGGCTTTCTGGGTTCCAAAAGCCTTGTCCAGGATCCGTTTCGCATATTCCACCCCTCCCTGAGCCAGGGAGAACGCGGCACGTTCGGTGTGCTGCCATTCCTGCAGGACCGCTTCCACGACGTGGGGGTCCACCCGCTCCATCCGAGCGATCTCGAAGGAGATGGCCTCAACCTCTTCCGGTGAGAGGCTTCCGGTGATCTCAGAGGTAGCCTCTTCCCCCGCCGCCATCAGCACGATGGCGACCTTCTGTCGCCCCGAAAGCTCGGTGACGTCGGAGATCGGTTTCTTCTTGGCTACGGCGGTGCTCACCCTTGACCTCCGTCGTCATTCATCCAGGCCCGAACGACCTTGGCCGTGATGCTGGGATCGGATAGCTGAAGCTGGGGTCCGGCTGGGGCCGGCATGTTGGTGGGCGTCCCCTCCCCGGAGAGGGCCTGGGGTCGGGAATCGCTATAACCAGGGGCGGCTCCTTCCCCGGCCGGAAGGGCCCCAGCCAAGGCCGGAGCTGCCGCCTTGATGGTCCCCATCAGGCGAAGAGCCAGGATGAACGCCAGGATCAAGCCCGCCAGGCCTACGGTAAGCCGGATCCCAGCCATGAAGAGGGCCAAAACATCGGGTCCCTCCTCCGGAGGAGTCGGCAAGGCGGGCCGGATATCGAAGGGGAGGCTCACCACGGTGATGGCGTCCCCTCGGGTGTCGGTGATGCCCAGGGCATTCCGCACCAGCGCTTCCACCCGGGCCAACTCTGCCTGGGTTCGAGGCTGTGAGGTGGCTTGATCACCCTCTCCCACCTGCCTCTCGTTCACTACAACCGCCACGGTCAAACGCTCCAACTGTGCGCCGGACCGATTGAAGGTCTCCACGCTCCGGGGGGTCTCGTAGCGAGTGTTGACGATCACGGAGCTGGCTCCCTGATCCTCGCTGCCGGGAATGATCTCCGACCGGTCTTCGCTCAGGGTAGTCTGCTGTTCCAGGTCAAAGGTCTCCACCGTGCGCCCCAGCTCATCGAAATTCAGAGCTGCCGCTACCCGGACTGTGATGTTTCCGGGGCCGACCACGGGTTCGACCAGCTCATAAGCCTTATCCTCCAGGTAGCCTTCCACCTCTCGCTGGATCGACAGCTGTCGGGTCGTCAGGCCTTCCTGGTCGGTGTCCGAGTCATCACTGGAAAGAAGCCGCCCTGTGTCGTCCAGCACGGTGAC
>CBDUAX010000063.1:0-13127 GCA_965365235.1 uncultured bacterium | reverse complement strand
TCAACCTCCTGAATCGGCGGCGGCAGAATGGCCCTGTGGGCGGAATGGGCCAAAGAGCCAACGCCATGGGTTTGGACCTGAACCGTGACCAGATGAAGCTGGACGCACCTGAGTCACGGGCCCTTGTGGGGCTGTACTCTGCCTTTGACCCCCACCTTTCGGTGGACTTGCACACCACCAACGGGACCCGCCACGCGTATCATCTCACCTATGCTCCTCCTCTGAATCCGAACACCCCCGAAGAGATCGACTCCTTCCTGAGGACCGAATGGCTTCCCGCGGTGACCCGGGGCGTGAAGGAGGAGCATGGCTGGGACCTCTACTACTTCGGGGATGTCCGTCGGCCGAGAGGTGCCGACGAGGAGGGTTGGTATACCTTCGATCCAAGGGGTCGTTACGTCAGTAACTACATCGGACTGAGGAACCGTTTCGGGATTCTAGGGGAGGCGTTCGCCTATGCCACATTCCACGACCGGGTCTTCGTTTCGAAGTGGTTCACGGAGGAGATCCTGAACTTCGCTCATTCCCACGCCCAGGAGATCCAGGCCAGGGCGGCGGTGGCAGATGCCCGGTCGGTAGTTGGGGATCGCCTCGCATTGAAGGCCACCTTCCAGGCTTCGGAGCGTCCCGTGACCATCCTCCTGGGTGAGGTGGAGGAAGAGCGAAACCCCTACTCCGGTCAGATCATGCTCCGAAGGACAGCTACCCGGCGTCCTACTGAGATGTACGAATACGGGGCCTTCTCTCCCACCGAGTCCGAAGTGGTGCCCGCCGTTTATCTCATTCCTCGAGGTCAGAGGGACATCCTCGATCGGATCGGCGGCCATGGAATTCTGCTGGACACGCTGAGCCAACCGTTGACTTTGGATAGCCAGGAGTTCGTCGTGGATTCGGTGGTGACATCGACGCGTGAGTACGAGGGTCACCTGGGTCAGGAAGTTTTTGGGAGTTATAGGCCTGCCACCCGGGAGTATGAGGCCGGGACCGTGGTCCTCGCCATGAACCAACCGCTGGCCAGAGTTGCTTTCGCCCTCATGGAGCCACGATCCGACGATGGTTTTGTCGCTTGGGGCTTCTTTGGGGACCAGCTGGAGGCGGGGGAGATATACCCCGTTACTCGGGCGTTCCCGGAATCGGTTGCAGGCTTCTCTATCCGCCTCCCGGAGGACCCGCGCTGAGCTGAAGCTCGAGAAAAAATCTTTGACATCTTTTTGACGGGTATCCAAATGAAATGGCTTGTCACCTTCTCGGTGTTTTTCTTCCCCGGCCCTCTCTGGGCCCAGTCTTCGGCCATCTCCAAGGCCGCTGGATCCATCACCGAGGAGGACTTCTACAATCGGGTTTCGGTCATCGCACACGACTCTATGATGGGCCGTGACACGCCGAGCCCCGGGCTCGATAAAACCGCTAGATGGGTCGCGGAGGAATTCCGCCGATTTGGCCTCGAGCCGGCCGGGGATCACGGCTCGTTCCTGCAGGAATACACCATTCAACAGGTGGTTCCGGACCTGGAAAACTCGGTGATCCGGGTTTCCGGGGGTGAGGAGCTGAAATTCGGGAGAGACGTCACCTCCGCCTTCGGCACGCCTCCGGATGAAGAAGTAACCGGCGGAGTTTCGGTCCTTGTGGGAGGGTCCCTTCCGGAAGGGCTTGCGGAGGAGGAGATCCGGGACCGCCACCTGGTGGTCTTGCCTCCCGAAGAAATGGGAGTGGAGAGCCGGCGAGCCCAGATGCAGATGTTGAGCGCCCTCCTGGCCGCCGCACCCGCATCCATCATGCTGGTCAACCGCCAACCAGATAATCTCTGGAACCGGGCCGCCGATCTCCAGGGGCGTCAGGCCCAATCGCGTCTCCCGGGCCAGGCGGGGCGGGGTGGTTTTCCCACGATTCTGAACCTACGGGAGTCGAGCCTGGTCCGAGTCCTGGAGAGGGCCTCCATCACCCTGCCGACGCTGCCGGAGGACCCAGCGGCACCGGGGCAGATCCACCCGTTGCCTGGCCTTGAGTTCATCATCGCCGCCAGGACCAGAGTGATCAGTGAGGAGCGAGCCCCCAACACCGTTGGGATTCTCGAGGGCAGTGATCCAATGCTCAAGAGGGAATACCTGGTCTTTTCAGCACACATGGACCATGTCGGCGTGGGACGACCGAATGCTGAAGGGGACAGCATCTTCAACGGTGCCGACGATGATGCCTCAGGGACCGCTGCCGTGGTGGAGCTGGCCGAGGCGTTCGCCATGCTCGACCCGGCGCCGAAGCGTTCCATCATCTTCCTGGCGGTGAGTGGTGAGGAGAAGGGGCTGTGGGGAAGCTCCCACTTCGCCAGCTCCCCCCCGGTCCCGGCCGAAGCCATGGTGGCAAATGTGAACGCCGACATGATCGCCAGGAACTGGCCGGATTCCATCGTCGTCATCGGGAAGGAGCATTCCGACCTGGGGCAGACGCTGGAACGGGTTTCTGAGGCCCACCCAGAGCTGAACATGGTGCCCATGGACGACATCTGGCCGGAAGAGAATTTCTACGGTCGGTCGGATCACTTCAACTTCGCAAGGAAGGGGATCCCCATCCTCTTCTTCTTCAACGGGCCCCACGAAGACTACCACCAGCCCACAGACGAGCTCCAGAACATCAATGCGGAAAAGGCGGCTCGAATCACCCGTCTCATGTTCTATCTGGGATTGGAAGTGGCGAATGCCCCGGAGCGACCCCAGTGGGATCCAGAGCATTATGCAGAGATCGTGGCAGGATCCGGAGGCTGAGGGCGAGGTCGAACCGTCCTCATTGGGGGACACCTGAGAAGGACAGGGACAGGGGAGAAAAAGACAAGCCCGGGGCACCCGCTGGTGCTCCGGACTTGTGGACGGGAAGGACTTTCGGGGTGGCTCCCTTGGGCCAGGGGCGAAGTTTCTAGACCACCACCTCGGCCGAGACCGGGAAGGGCTTGAAGAAATGGCCCAAACCCATCTCATGAAGTGCCTGCCAGACATTCATGGGAACTCCGGCCAGCCAGATTGCCCTATCCTCCTTCTCGGCACTCTGTTGCGCCGTCAGGAGAAGGGCCAGGCTGGTGACGTCGAGCTTCTGGATGCCGGTCATGTCAACGACCAGATCGGACCGATCAGGCGTTGACTGATTCCCCTGGCTCCCCACCAATGGGAGGGTTCCAGGGCTCTCTCCGATCCCGTTTCCCTGCTCGTGCTCGTTCATCTCAGCCTCCCTTTCCCCATTCGAATTCCACCACCTCCACACCCCCCTCTGTTTCCTTCACTGTTCAAGTGTCGTGCCACGCCTCCGTGGTGTATGGTGTCACTTTGGCAGGAAATCGGTTCCTCCGGCGGGTCCGGCCTCTCCAGCGGACAGGCCCGAAGGTCCGGGACACGTCAGCGCTCTTTTTGATTGCACATCTGCAGCTAGTTGGGTATCTGTAAGAATCGATGGGAAATCGCTTCGGTGAGGGTTTTTGGACTCGGATCCCCCATCCCCACCCGACGAGGTCCAGGAAGAAAAAGAAGCGGGGAGATTCTTGGTGAGGGCTCAGCTGAAACCCGATCTCGTTCGATTCCCGGCCGCGGTCGCTCTGACCCTGGTTGGGATTGCCGGGCCGGCTCAGGCCCAGACCGTCGAACCGGCTGTCCGGGAGGCCTACTTCAGAGCGGTAGGGGAGCACTTTGGCGTGCCGTTTCAGGAGGTCTCCATTCTCAGCGAGGGAGGCGTTTCTCCGGACGAGGTTCCAGTAGTCGTCTTCATGGCCGAGAGGGCAGGGGTCTCCTCTGACGCCCTCCTGGCCTTCAGAAGGCGAGGGCTTCCCTGGTCGGAGGTTGCGGGGCGGTTCGGGCTGGACGCCCTGACCTTCCATCTTTCCCTTCCCGAAGCAGCTGAGTTGGGACCCCTCGCGGGTCCCTATCGAAACTTCCGCGCTCGCCCAGTGGAGGAATGGGGCGAGATCCAGCTAGACGATGCGGCCATCGTGGCTCTGGTGAACCTTCGTGTTCTGCAAGGGCGAACTGGGGCCTCCCCAAGCCGAATCATGAGTGTCAGAGAATCCGCAGGGAGTTTTCTCGCTGCCCTCCCTCGACTCGTGCCTCGATAGGCGGTCCCCGTGTGTGGGCGATATACCCTGACGGTCCCCCTCTCCAATCTGGTGGACGCTTTCGACGTTCCTCCCCCTGAATTCGAGCACTCCCCCCGGTTCAACGTCGCCCCCACTCAGCGGGTCCCGGTTGTCGCCCAGGACAGAGAGGGGAGACGGATGGGGTTGTTGCGTTGGGGGCTGGTCCCCTCCTGGTCGAAGGATCAGAGCATTGGCGGTCGCCTGATCAACGCCCGTTCTTCCTTCAGGGCCGCCTTCTCCCGCCGAAGGTGCCTGGTTCCGGCCGACGGTTTTTATGAATGGAAGGAAGAACCCGGCCCTGACGGAGCAAAACCGACCAAAGCTCCCTTTTGGATTCACGGGAATGCCGGAGAGGTTATGGCCTTCGCGGGGCTATGGGAGAGGTGGGAACCCAAGAACGAACCACCCCTCTTCACTTTCACGATCTTGACGACGGAAGCCTCCTCCGACATCCGCCAGATCCACCCTCGAATGCCGGTCATTCTTCCACCGTCCGCCTACAGTACATGGCTGGATCTCAAGGCGGACGCTTCGCAGCTCCAACGTTTGCTGGTTCCATGGGCCGGACCGGCCCTGCAGGCACACCGGGTATCGACCCTGGTCAACTCCCCGCGGAATGATCGGCCGGAGTGCATCGAGTGTTTGGCGGATCAGGCCTGACCGCTCAAGTAACCCTCTCCACTCCCGAAACTGTGTTCAGGAGGTTGTGCCTTCCCCCTCCCTGACGAGAGGGGTGTGTCGGCTGTTCATCAGACCGCTCGCCAAACGGATCACATGGAATGAAGCCGGAGGATCTCAAGGAAGCCCGGATCTTGGTTGTGGACGACGAGCCGGCCAACGTGGTGGCCCTTTCCAAGCTCTTGTCCCGGGCAGGGTACGATCAGGTGGAGTCCACAACGGACTCCCGGACGGCCCTCCAGGCCTACCGAGACCTGGAACCGGATCTCGTGCTTCTCGATCTCCATATGCCACACCTGGACGGTTTTCAGGTCATGGCGGCGCTGAAGCCGTTCATCCCAACGACCTCCTACTTGCCCATCCTGATCCTTACGGGAGACCAGGACCAGGAAGTCCGACAACGGGCGCTGGCCTCGGGTGCGAAGGACTTCGTTACCAAACCCTTTGAGGTTACCGAAGTCCTCCTGCGGATTCGAAACCTCCTCGAGACCCGGTTCCTCCATCGGCAGCTGGCCCGCCAGAATGAAACGCTGGAGGTGAAGGTCCGGGAGAGAACCAAAGAACTTGCCGGGGCCCAGCTCGAGATCCTGAATCGACTGGCCCTGGCGGCGGAATACCGCGACGACGTTACGGGAAAGCATGCGGAACGAGTCGGGATCGTCTCCTCACTGATCGCAGAAGGGCTTGGCCTGCACCCGGAAGAGGTCCGCCTGATCCGCCTGGCCGCACCTCTCCACGACGTGGGCAAGATCGGGATCCCCGACGCCATCCTCATGAAGCCGGGTCCACTGACTGAGGCAGAGTTCGAAGTCATGAAGACCCACACGGAAATCGGGGGAAGGATTCTCTCCGGTAGCCGGTTCCCCCTCCTTCAGATGGCAAAGGAGATCGCCATCTTCCATCACGAGAAGTGGGATGGTTCCGGGTATGCCCTCGGGACCCCTGGGGACCGGATCCCACTCGTGGGCCGCATCGTGGCTGTTGCCGACGCTTTCGATTCACTCACGCACGAGCGGCCTTACAAGCCGGCATTCCCCGTGGAGCGGGCCATCTCGATCATCGGTCAGGACACAGGCACCCATTTTGATCCGGGAGTGTCCGAGGTGTTCTTGGACCTGGTAACCGGTGGGGCGCTGGACTCGCTTGAACCGACGAACCTGCTGGCCTCGGGCCCCCCGAGCGAGTGCCTGGAGCTGGATTCCGGAGCCATGCTGAGATCGGCGGGCTCGGTTCCGGCAACGGATCTGAGCGGGAATGGCAAGGGGATGAGACCGGTTCATCACACCGCCCCCACCTCCACAACCCCAAACTAGTTCGCTGAAACGGTCCGGGTTTCGGCCCAAAGCCGCAGAGCCCCGATCTTCTCCCCCATCGTGACCGAGAGAGGAATGGTGCCGGCAGCTTCCTTCAAGAGGTCGGGTGTGTCCAACTCCCCCTCATTGGAGAAGGCGGTATAGAGCCCTGAAACCACAACTTCCTCGATCTCGGACCCGCTGAACCCATCGGTTTGGGTTGCCAAGATCTCCAGATCGAAACGGTCTGACCTCTGGCCCCTCCCCTCCAGGTGGATCTTGAAGATCTCTCGCCGGGTTTCCTGGTCCGGTAGATCCACAAAAAAGATCTCGTCGAAACGACCCTTGCGGAGGAACTCGGGCGGAAGGCGTTCGATGTCGTTTGCCGTGGCAACAATGAACACCTCCCCTTTGCGATCCTGCATCCAGGAAAGGAAGCTCCCCAGGATTCGCTGGGACACCCCTCCGTCTTCCGTTCCCCCGGAGGCAAAAGCCTTCTCCAACTCGTCGATCCACAGAACGACGGGTGCCATCCGCTCCGCGGCCTGGATGGCCCTTTTGAAGTTCTTCTCACTTTCCCCGATGTACTTGTTGTAGAGGTTCGCCGTGTCGAACTTCAGCAGGGGAAGCCCCCACTCCTTCGCTACGGCCTTTGCTGACAGGCTCTTCCCGCATCCGGGTACCCCTAGAAGAAGCACGCCCCTGGGGAAAGAAAGCCCGAACTCTTCGGCCCTCATGGGATTTTCTACCACCCTCCGCCGCTTCGCCAGCCAACCCTTCAGCGTTGCCAAGTCGGCGATTTCGGTCAGAGTCTGTTCCACCGGGTAATACTCCAGAAGCCCCTGTCTCTCCACCACCGTCTTTTTGGCTTCGATGACGTGCTGGATGTCCTCGGCGGTAAGCCGGTGATCTTCGATAATGGCTTTTGTGAGGATCTTCTCCGCTTCCATGAGCGTGAGGCCGGACAGGTGCTTCAGCAGGCCCGCCAACTCCTCCCGGCTGATGTTTACGTCCACGTACTGCCGATGGCTTATGTCTCGGATGAGGTTGGTCAGGAGGTCCCGGTACTCTTCCGCACCGGGCCCAGGGAGGACCAAGGTGGCAACCAGAAGCTCGATATCGGGTGGAAAGGCCACCTCGCTTCCTGTCAGGACGATGGCTCCCTCCTGACTCTCCAACTTTTTAGCGCCCGCCTTCATATGGGCCCTGAACACCTCATTGGTTTCCAGGTGCTTCTCGACGCCATGGAAGTGGTAGATGGCGGGGATATCTGCCGCCGCTACGTGAGCCATGGCCTTCCCCGGCTCTTTCGTGTCGAAAATGCTCCCCTGGAGATCTACGCGGCTGATACCTCGTATCCGGTCCCAGGTGAAGAGGGGGATGGAGATACGGTCCGCCACATGATGGAGGAGGGAGAGCGCTCGCTCTTCCTCTTCCGTGTCGATGTGGAGAAGCCCGTATCTGGATTGGAACAGGAGCTGGAGGTCTCTCAGGACATCTTGGGCTGGCATATTCCGGGAATCGAATCCATGCAAGAGAACCGGACGGGTTGTCGAAGCTTATGAGGTTCATGGGTTCGGGAACACCCCTCTTGTTTGAGCTGGTCAAGAGTGGAGGGGAGAGGGGCTCGGCCGGGCTCCCTGGCCCATGACAGGTCGGGTTTCGACCCGCATCTTTTTCGTCTCTGGCTCCCGACGGCAGGGTATTCTATTCTGGGCAGAGGGAAAAAACCTGGAGAATGGGAGACAGGAATGAGCACCGACACGGGCCTGACGGTCTACGAGAAACCCACCTGCACGACCTGCAGGAAGATGGTCAAACTCTTGAAGGAAAGGGGAGTGGAGTTTGAGCGTTTGAACTACTTCATCGACCCGCTGCCTCGCCGGAAGCTCGTTTCGCTGATCAAGAAGACTGGACTTCCTCCCAGGGATTTCCTCCGGACCCGAGAGAAGGCGTACAAGGAGATGGGGCTGAAAGACCCGTCCCTCAGTGACAAGGCTATCATCGATGCATTGGTGGAGCGCCCGGAACTGCTGGAACGCCCCATCATCGAACGAGGTGGAAGGGCTGTCCTGGGGAGGCCGGTAGAGAAGGTCCTGGAGTTGCTCTGAACGGCCATCCCTGGGCTCCGACCGAGGGTCCTGTCCGGCTGAGGCCGACCCCGAACGATCCCGTTGGGGTCGGGTGCCGGAGCTACCCTCGGACCTCTTGGAAGGCATCGGCGATGCGCCTCAATCCCTCCATCAGCTCGTCTCGAGGATTTCCGAAACCGAGCCTGAGAAAGTGGTCCATTCCGAAGTGGTCCCCCGGAACCACGAGGAGGTCCTTCTCGGCCCTCAGCTTCTCGGCGAACGCCGTGGAGTTCACCTTCGACCGGTAACGGACATAGCAAATGGCCCCGGCGTCGGGGGGGTGGTAGGAGAAGAGGCCCTCCTGGTCTTCGATCCAGCCCTTCATCGCCCCGAAGTTCTCCCGGATGATTTGTCGGGTCCGACCCAGGATCATGGCCCGGGTGTTCGGCTCCAGGGCCACGGTGGCCAGATGGTCCGAGAGGGTCGAAGGCGAGATGGTGGTGTAGTCGGTCCGACCCCAGAGGTCTTGGATGAGCGGCGAGGGGCCGACGATCCAACCCAGTCGCAGGCCCGGAAGCCCATAGGCCTTGCTGAGTGAGTTCGTGATCAAAACGCGGTCCGTCCTACCCCAGAAGGTTGCCGTCTCCTCCCCCTCCACCTCCGCCCCCCGGTAGACCTCGTCGGACAGGATCCATGCACCGAACCGATCGGCCAGCTCCACGATGGCATCCATAGAGGCCGATGTGAGGGCAACCCCAGTCGGATTATTCGGATTTGTGACCAGAATGAAATTCGCACCCTTCTCCAGGGCAGCCTCCAATTGGTCCAGGTCTGGTTGCCATCCGGTCTCCTCCAGGAGATTGAAGGGGAGGATGGGCGCACCGAAATTCTCCACCATGCCGGGGACCTGCATGTAGTTGGGAAGCATGACGGCAGCCGGGCGGTCCTGGCTGAGGAGGTGCCACTGGGCGACAAAATTGGCCTCGGCACCCCCGACGGTGACCAGGACGGAGGCATCGGTCGCCCCGGGGTAGAGGGCCGCGATGCGATCTCGAAGCTCATCCGATCCATTGGACTGCCCGTACCCGAGGCGGATCTGGTCCACTCCCTCTTCCGAACCGGCCAGCTCCAAAAGCTCGGAGACCGTCATTGGGTGGACCCCACTCTCCGAGAGGTTGATCCCTACCCGGTGCTCGTAGGTGGACTGCCACCGCTCCATCTCAAAAGGCGAGTATTTCACCGTCAGCTTCCTCTCGTGGTTATTTCCGATGGTTGCCCGAATGGGACCGGGCCGATCGAAGGATCCTACGAGGGACATGAGGCTCCTGGCAATTGCCTCCGTGCAGAAGACACGCAGCGCCCGGAAACCCCCTACCCAGTTCATTGGCGGTTGTTTTTCCACCCTGGTTGGCGTGGTATATTGGGTCCCGTTGCCCGGAGCCCCTCCAGCGGCCGCCCTCCGGATCCCTCAGGACACAGGGTACTTTCGAGCCCGGGGTGAGAGGTCGCCAACATTTCGTTCCGGCGAAACGAACCCAAGCTCTCTCCGAGAAACTGAGTTTATCCATGCCTGAACTACGTTTTCCCGATGCCCTCGTCGACCGGGGGGTAGAGGGGAAGAAGATCGTTCTTTTCGTCCTGGATGGGTTAGGTGGCCTCCCCCATCCTGAGACCGGCTTGACGGAGTTGGAAACTGCGGTAACGCCAAACATGGACGCTCTGGCAGCCAAGAGCTCCCTGGGGTCTCTGGTCCCGGTAAGCCCCGGGATCGCTCCGGGAAGTGGACCCGGGCATCTTTCCCTCTTTGGGTATGACCCGGTGGAATACCTGATTGGGCGGGGAGCACTGAGTGCTCTGGGTGTCGGGTTCGACCTGAGGGCTGGAGACCTGGCAGCGCGTTTGAATCTCGCCACCCTGGATGCCGGTGGCCTTGTTGTGGATCGGAGGGCGGGTCGGCCCTCCGATGAGGAAGGGCGCCGGGTGGTGGAGAAGATCAGGGCTGGTCTGGTTCCTCCGGAGGGGGTGGAGGTCTTTCTGGACCACGAGAAAGAACACCGTGCGGTCTTGATCCTGAGAGGCCCGGGCCTGGACGCAGACCTGGGGGATACGGATCCACAGGAGACTGGCGTGCCGCCCCTTCCCGTAATCCCTCTGGAGCCTGGATCGGAGCGGAGCGCAGGGTTGATGCAGGGCATCCTGGACCAGATCCGGGCCCTCCTGATGGACGAGCCGGTGGTAACCGGGGTTTTGGCCCGTGGTTTCGCTGCCTACGCAGGGTATCCCTCCTTTCTCGACCGGTACGGTCTGAAGGCTCTGGCGCTGGCCCAGTATCCCATGTACCGCGGGGTTGCACGCCTCGTCGGGATGGACGTGAAGGAGATTCCCGGGAGCCCCCCGGAGCTGGTGGATCTCCTCAGGGCCAACATCCATGACTACGACTTCTTTTTCCTGCACTACAAATACACAGACTCCCGTGGGGAAGACGGGGACTTTCAGGCGAAGGTGGAAGCCATCGAAGCCGTGGACGAACTCGTCCCGGGCATTCTGGAGCTGGAGCCCGAGGTCCTGGCCATTACCGGCGACCACTCCACCCCCGCCACATTCGGGGCTCATTCCTGGCATTCGGTCCCAGTCCTCATTTCCTCTCCCTGGTCGAGGCCCACCGGGGGGGCCTTCGGGGAGTCCGATTGTCGGAGCGGTGAGTTGGGGACCTTCGAAGGCAAGCACCTCATGACCCTGGCTCTGGCCCATGCCGGCCGGTTAGCCAAGTTCGGGGCCTGATCATGGAGCTGGACGACCTTCTCCAACAGGCTCTGTCAAAGGGGGAAGAGGGGGACTGGGAGGGAATGGCCGTGGCCTTGGGAGAAGCTCTGGAGGAGGTTCCGGGCGATCCGACGGTTCTCTGCTGGCTTGGAGTTGCAGAGCGGGAGATGGGCCTCCCGGGGTCAGCCTATGATCGATTCAAAGAAGCTCTGATGGCCGAACCCCATGACCCTTATGTCCTGGCGACCATCGGGACCGGATTGGCCCGTTTTGACGATCCCGACGCAGAGTCGACCCTCCGGTCCGCCGCTCTCATGGCGCCGGAGCTCCCCCTGGCTCGGTGGATGTACGGTGCCTACCTGTCTCGTGAAGGCCTTTTCCAGGATGCGTTGCGAGAGTTGGAGGCAGCCGTAGAACTGGCCCCTGATGACCCCATGGTCGCCTACGAGCTGGGGGTTGCCTGGGCCCTGAAAGGCGAGCTCGAGAAAGCTCTTGATGCCTTCATGCGATCTGTAGACCTCGAGCCTGGAGAGGGGTGGAGCCAGCTCGTGATGGGGCTCGTCGAAGCCGAGTTGGGCCGCCTGGAGGAGGCCGCCCGAGACCTGTCAGAGAGTGCTCGGCTCAGGCCCGATGATGTGGAGGCTCAGCTTCTGGCAGCCTTGGCCGCCGAGGCGGCCGGTTGGGAGGATCTGGCCTATGAGATGCTCGAGCGGGGTCGACAAGGGGCCGAAGCAGGAGATCTTCCACTACTGGAGGCTGTGGAGAGTCGTTTACACGAGGGAGAGTCCAACGCTGCGGCCCTCCTTGATCAGGAGCTGCTCCCCGGGGCCCTGAGAGAACGGTTGATGACGAGGCCGTGAGACGCACTACGCAACTCAAGGCCCACGAGAATCCCTGTCGGAGGGGAAGGGAAATCCATTGCTGAAAGTCCCGGTGGAACGTCGAAGCCTCCCAAACGGTCTGCGGGTGAATCTCTCGGTCGACCGGTCCACACCCATGGTGGGAGTGAATCTCTGGTACGCTGTGGGATCCCGGAACGAGAACCCTGGGCGGACCGGATTCGCCCACCTCTTTGAGCATATGATGTTTCAGGGATCCGCCAATGTACCGAAGAACCGCCACTTCGAATTGGTGGAGGGGGCCGGCGGGACGCTGAATGCGTCGACCTGGTTCGATCGAACCAACTACTACGAGACCCTCCCATCAAACCATCTGGAGTTGGCGCTCTGGCTCGAGTCGGACCGGATGGGATGGATGCTTCCGGCAATGACCCCGGAGAAGCTTCAAAACCAACAAGAGGTGGTCAAGAACGAACGGAAGGAGCGGTACGACAACCAGCCGTATGGAGATTGGGACGAGCGAGTCCAGGGTATGGTCTTCCCCGAGTCTCACCCCTATCACCATTCGGTCATCGGATCGATGGAAGACATCGGGGCGGCTACGCTGGAGGATGTGGCTGAGTTCTTCCAGACCTTCTACCTCCCAAACAACGCGGTCCTCACTCTGGCTGGGGATATCGACCCCGACCGGGCTTTCGAGCAGGTGGAGCGGTACTTCGGGGAGATCCCTGCGGGACCGGCCATCCCTCCAATTCCGGGTAGGACCGACATCTCACCGGTCATCGGTGAAACAATCCGGGCCCGGGTAGAGGCGGAGGTCCCCCTCCCCAGGCTTTACCTTGCCGGTCGAATCCCCCCGGTAACCTCCGAGCGGTTCCAGGTTGCGGAGATGATGTCCGCCGTTCTTGGGACGGGGAAGGCTTCCCGTCTCTACCGCTCCCTGGTTCGTGAGAAACGCATCGCAAAAGACGCCCTCTCCTACGTCTTCCCACTTCAAACGGGTGCCTCCCTCTTCCTTTTCTGGGTTACGGGGTTTCCTGGGTCCGACCCGGAAAGCCTCGAGGAGGCCCTGGTGGGAGAGTTGGAAGCTCTGGAGTCGGTGACCCAACAGGAGCTGGACCGGGCAGTTGCCCTGACTGAAACCCATCTCCTCAGAGAGATCCAGAATGTGGGCAGCCGGGCGGATCTGCTCTCGATGTTCGACCAGATCTTCGACGACCCCGAACGACTTAATTCCGAGGTGGACCGGATTCGAGCGGTTTCCCGAGACCAGGTTCGGGAGCTGGCCTCGGAGTTTCTGGGTCCGAACAACCGGGCTCTCCTGACCTACCTGCCCCGAGGCTCCTGATGTCCGGCAACACGACCCCCCCCC
>CBDUAX010000062.1:0-13128 GCA_965365235.1 uncultured bacterium | reverse complement strand
GGATTCGGTTGGGCGGATCGAGAGCGGCGAATCCCTGCCGGAGTCAACACGGTCTACCGGGTGGGATCGATCTCCAAATCCTTTACGGCCGTGGCCCTTCTGCAGCTCTGGCAGCAAGGGGTAGTGGAGCTGGATGCTCCCGTGCGGGAAGCTCTGCCTGAGATGGAGCGGTTGGGAGGGAAGCCCGACGGATCTCCGGCGGTCACATGGCGGCACCTGGCCAGCCATACTGCCGGCCTGATCCGGGAACCGGAACTGGAGGGCGCCGCATCGGGGCCGCTGGAGTTCTGGGAAGACAAGATCCTGGCCTCGATTCCCGCGACCTCCTTCTATGCACCACCGGGCGAGTCGTACAGGTACTCGAACATCGGGTTCGGAATGTTGGGATATGCCCTGGGCCGAGCGTCGGGGATTCCCTTCATGGAGCTGGTGGATGGCGCACTGGTCCGGCCTCTGGGAATGTCATCCACCGGGTTTGTGGTGACCCCGGCTATCGCAGAGCAGCTGGCCACCGGGTATCAGGTTGACCGGGAGGGGACGGCGGATCCGGAAGTCCCTTACCGGGAGCATGTCGGGAGAGGGTACAAGATTCCCAATGGAGGGGTCTACTCAACCGTGGGTGACCTGGGCAGGTTCATTGCAGGACTGACGGGTGCCGCAACCGTGCCCATTCTTGGGGCTGAAGCCCGGACGTTGATTCGGACTCCCCAGACGCCGGCCGACTCGGAGACCCGGTACTCTCTTGGGTTCTTCATCTATGAAGTTGAAGGTGGCCCGGACCTGGTGGGCCATAGCGGCTCTGTCGCCGGATACAACGCCTTTCTGGTGTTCGAACCGGACTCCGGGGTCGGTGTAATCCTCCTCCGAAACTACGGGGGTGGGGAGACGAACCTGGGCCAGGCCAGCCGGGATCTTCTGAGGCGGCTGCTGGAAGGGCTGTAGCAGCGGGTTCCCCAGGGACACGCCTGTTCTCAGAAGCTCGCCATGAGTTGGAGGACCCCTGCGACCGCCAGGGGAACGGTAAGGTTGTCGTCCAACCCCCAGGGAACCACTTCCACCAACCCAGTGGCCAGGGCCGCCACGAGAGCATGCGGCCAGGGCACGAAGGGGAGGAGACAGGCAAAAGCCACAACGGCGAAGACGACCATTCCGGTGACGGTTCCCTTGCCGATGGAACGGGTTCCCCATTTTCTGCCCACGATGCTGGCCGCTGGGTCCGCCAATGCCATCACAAGGATTCCACCCAGAGCCGCAGGTCTGGAAAAGAGAACCAGAACCAGGATGGCCCCCACCAAATACCAGGTGGATGAGGCGAGGCGGCGCTCTTCTCTCGGCGACACCAACGTCTTGAAGCTCCGAAAGAAGAGGTGGTTCAGGGTGGGGCTTCTCAGCCTGGCAAGGTCCAGAACAAGGGCGAGGAAGAGGAGGATTCCGAGACTCACCAGCACGACTTCGTCTGGGAACCATCGGGCGGTGAAAACCCATACGATCAGGGACCCGCTGGTGGCGTGGAAAACCCTCCTCCAGGGCTGGAGGCCCTGGGTTTGTGAAATCAATCCAGCGAGTGGGGTGTTCATGGCTTCCAGCTAGGGTTGAACTGAACCGGCATCTCCGCCGGGTAGACTTTTCGACCCGATTCCCCTAGATCTTCATCCTTCTCGAACTCCATACACACACCAAGGTAGCGCTTCCATGCCCTCTTTCGCTCAAAGGCGGAGAGTCTCCTCCGGCCTCTTCGCGATGACTCTCTCTCTGGTTCCGGCGGGATGTACCGCTCAACCATCCTCCATACCCCAGGAAACCCTGGCCTCTGCGGAGCGCTTGATGGAGGCGGCGCTCCAGAGCCCTGTCACATGGGAACGCCTGGGAGAGCTGGTGGACACCTTCGGGCCTCGGTTCAGTGGGACCCAGTCTCTGGAGGACGCCCTGGACTGGATTCTCGCAACCATGGAAGCCGATGGGCTGGAGAACGTGCGGTCCGAGCCCGTGATGGTGCCCCGCTGGATCCGGGGAGAGGAGAGGGCGGAGCTGATCTCTCCCAGGCCCAAAAGGCTTGAGATCCTCGGGCTGGGTCCCAGTGTGTCGACTCCGGCTGGAGGAATCCGGGCTGAGGTCCTGGTCGTGGAGAACTACGAGGAGCTGGAGGCAAGGGCCGCTGAGGCCAGAGGAAAGATCGTGCTGTTCGACGTGCCCTTCACAACCTACGGGGAAACGGTCCAGTACCGAGGTGGGGGGGCGGTGGCGGCAGCCCGGGTCGGGGCCGTGGCAAGTTTGATCCGGTCGGTGACGCCCTTTTCCATGAACACGCCCCACACGGGCGGGATGAGATACGAGGACGGGGTGCCGAAGATCCCCCATGCCGCCCTCACGCTGGAAGACGCGGCAATGATCCACCGGATGGCGGATCGGGGAGAACGGATCGAGATCCACCTGACCATGGAGAACCGCGACGAGGGTTTGGTTCCCTCGAGAAACATCATGGCAGAGATCGTCGGTAGCGAGTTTCCCGATGAGATCGTAGTCCTGGGTGGCCACTCTGATTCGTGGGACGTGGGCCAGGGGGCCATGGACGATGCCGGCGGTGTCGTCGCGGCCTGGGAGGCGATTCGCCTGATGAAAGAGCTCGGCCTCCGTCCCAAACGCACGGTACGGGCGGTTGGGTGGACGGCCGAAGAGGTGGGGATCTACGGTGGCCAGGCGTATGCAGAGGCCGCCGAGCGAGAGGGAGAATACCATGTGTTGGGCATCGAGTCGGATTCCGGAGTGTTCTCCCCTCTGGGGTTCGGCTTTACGGGGTCCGACGATGCATTCGAGGTGGTCCAGGAGGTGGGTGGAATTCTCGAGTCCATTGGGGCAGGCGCTTTGACCCGGGGTGGAGGCGGGGCCGATATCGGTCCCATGATGCAAAGAGGAATGCCCGGAATGGGGTTGAATGTGGAGCCGACCCGGTACTTCTGGTATCATCACACGAACGCCGATACTCTGGATAAGCTGGACCCGGGGGAGGTTGCCCGGTGCGTGGCGGCCATGGCCGTCATGGCCTACGTTGTGGCTGATTTGCCGGAGCCTCTGTCCCGCTGAGAATCCGGCCCCAGGACCGTCGGGGGTCGCTCCGCCCTGGGGGTGGAGCGACTCTCTTTTTTTTTGTTCGACTATCCGCGTCAGCTAGAACGCTGGGAGTGGGATAGTGTACCGTTCCCTCTCGACTCAAGGCCGGGGTTTTCGATGATCACCAGGCGTCATTTCCTAGGAGTCTCCTCCGTCGCCGTCGCTGGAACCATGACCAGTTGCCAACAAGGAACGGGTGGTGGTGATCGCGCTTCCGAGGCGGCTGTTCCCCCCTCCATTGCGGCCCTGACGGACCGCTCCAGCGAAGCGATCCCCATCTCCGTCTCGGAGAGGGAAGGCCGGATCGAGCGGGCTCGAAGGTTGATGACGGCGAATCGTCTGGATGCACTGATGCTCACAGGCGGGACCTCCCTGATCTACTTCACCGATATCCGGTGGGGGTTGAGTGAGCGTCTCTTCAGCATCGTGATCCCGGTCCAGGGCCAGCCTTTCCTGGTGTGCCCGGCCTTCGAGGAAGATCGAGCCAGGGAGCAACTCCACGGTGGTCCTCTGGCCGATACGGAAGTTCTGACCTGGCATGAGCACGAGAGCCCCTATGCCCTGGTGGCCGGAGGGCTGAGGACCCGGGGAATCGCCGCAGGACGGATCGGGATGGAAGAGACCGTCCGCTTCGTCTTCAGCGATGGGGTAGCTCATGCGGCTCCTGCCCTGGAGGTGGTCAGCGGTACTCCCATCACGGCCGGATGCCGGAGCAGAAAAGACGACCACGAGTTGGCTCTGATGCAGCTGGCCAATGAGGTCACCCTCTCTGCTTACAAGGCGGCCTACGAGTCCCTGGAGGCCGGAATGACTCAGGGGGACTTTGGGCGCCTGGTATCCCAGGCTCACAGCCGGCAAGGATTCTCCGGAGGGGCAGGAGTCCAGGTTGGGCAGTATTCCTCCCTCCCTCACGGTTCCAGGACCCCTCAGGTCATCGAGCCGGGATCGGTCCTTCTCATCGACGGTGGGTGTTCTGCGGAAGGATACCGGTCCGATATCAGCCGGACCTTCGTTCTGGGCGAACCGACGGACCGGATGCGAGAAGTCTTCAACATCGTTCACCGAGCCCAGGCGGAGGCTTTGGCGGTAGCCCGGCCAGGAATCCAGGCACAAGAGGTGGATGCTGCGGCGAGGGGTGTGGTAGAGGAGGCATGGTTCGGGCCGGATTATACCTATTTCACGCATCGGGTCGGTCACGGGATCGGGATGGATGGGCACGAATGGCCCTACCTCGTCAAGGACAACACCCTCCTTCTGGAGCCGGGAATGACCTTCAGCGATGAGCCAGGGATCTATATCCCCGGTGAGTTTGGGGTCAGGCTGGAGGACGACATGTACATCACCGATGACGGTGCCGGGTTGTTCACGCCACCCAGTCCCTCCATCGATGAGCCGTTTGGGAACTGGCCGAGCTGAGGGCCTGGTGTCCGAGAAAGCCAAGAGGAGGGACCCATCCACCGGCCCCTCCCCGAGGAGGAACTGTCGGGGCTTTGTTTCCGCGACAGGAAGGTTCGAACCGCCAGGCCCTTTGCGAAGCCCTGGCCGGGCCTCAGGACCGGAGTGACCCGTGTTCGAGTTTTTCATCTTCATTCTCATCCTCTGTAGCGCCATCTGGGGCTCAGCCTTCTTCTATGTCCTTATGAAAGGCCTTTCAAAAAGGCTTGATTCCCCCGGAAGAAGGCCTCCCGACTTGCTCCTGCGAGAGGAGGTCGAGAGCCTGGCCGCCCGTCTTGACCGCGTGGAGGATGAGCTGGATTTCTACAAGAGGCTCAGTGCGCCGGAGGGCCAAGAGCATATTCCCAGCCTGCCGGCGCCGGAAACCGAGGAACCCTGAGCAACCACAAGGAGCCCTTTCCATGATGCCCGAATCTCGCTTCTGGAGGGCCGGCGTCGTCGGTCAAATCCTTCTTCTCCTTGTCTCAACCACTTCGTGCTACGAGCAGGCGACGGTGTTGCCTGGCGAAACTCCCCCCCCGACCGAGTTGGAGTTTGCGATCTCCTTCAATGAGGAGTTGAGCCCTGAACCGCAGGACGGTCGGGTGATCCTCGTCATCTCCAAGCGGGAACAGGGAGAGCCCCGCTTCCAGGTGGATGTGGGCCCGGGGGGGCAGCAGGTCTTCGGGATCGACGTGGAGCAGTTGGCACCGGGGGAAACCGCCGTCATAGGGGAAGGTGTCTTTGGGTTCCCCCTTGCCGGACTGGGCTTGGTCCCTGGCGGGCAATACACGGTCCAGGCCGTCCTGAACCGATACCAGAGCTATACCCGGTCCGATGGCCACACCATTAGCCTGCCACCGGATCGGGGAGAAGGCCAGCAGTGGGCCCGAAAACCGGGGAATTTCTTTTCCACGCCTCGCACAGTGCGGATCGATCCGGCACGGGGTGGGAGGATCGAGCTGGCCCTGGATCAGGTGGTCCCGGAGATCGCCCCACCGGAGGACACGGAGTGGGTCAAGCATATTCGGATGCGCTCCGATTTGCTCTCGGAGTTCTGGGGAACCGACGTATATCTGGGGGCCCACGTCCTGCTCCCGGCGGGGGCTGAAGAGCATCCCGAAGCCCGGTATCCCCTGGCCATCTTCCACGGCCACTTCCCAGCCGATTTTGGCGGGTGGCGGACGGAGCCCCCGGACGAATCCATCGAGTGCGAGTACAGTGCCCGTTTCGATCTGGACTGTTACAACCGGATCCAGCAGGAGTTGGCATACCAGCTCTATCAGGATTGGATCAGTCCGGACTTCCCTCGAATGTTGGTGATCGAGATCCAGCATCCGACGCCCTATTATGACGATTCCTACGCGGTCAACTCCGAGAACAACGGACCCTATGGCGACGCCCTCACCTACGAGTTGATTCCCTATATCGAGGAACAGTTCAGAGGGATCGGTGAGGGGTGGGCCCGCCTCACCTACGGAGGATCGACAGGGGGTTGGGAGGCCCTGGCGGTCCAGATCTTCTATCCCGACGAGTACAACGGGGCGTATGGGGCTTGTCCCGACCCCATCGATTTCCGTGCGTATGAGCTGGTGAACATTTACGAAGACGAGAACGCCTATGAGATCGGACGGGATTGGGGGGCCACCGACCGGCCGGCCCGACGGGACTGGCTGGGTCATGTCACCTCCACGGTGAAACAGGAGAACCACCTGGAGTCTGTCCTGGCTTCCAGGGGTCGGTCCGGGGGCCAATGGGACATCTGGCAGGCGGTCTACAGTCCAGTTGGAAACGACGGCTACCCGAAACCGATCTGGGACCGGAAAACCGGGGTCATCGATCCTGAGGTGGCGGGGTTCTGGAGAGAGAATTACGACCTCCGCTACATCCTGGAGCGGGATTGGGCGGAGCTGGGTTCCCGGTTGGAGGGCAAGCTCCACATCTATGTCGGAGACATGGACAACTACTACCTGAACAACGCCGTGTACCTGACAGAGGAGTTCCTGGAGAACACCACCGACCCCTATTACGCGGGGGAGATCGACTACGGGGACCGGTTCGAACATTGCTGGAACGGGGACCACACCGTCTCGAACGCAATCTCCCGCCTCCGTTACGTCCAGATGTTTGGCCTGAAGTGGGCGGAGGAGGTCCAGAGGAGGGCACCGTCAGGGGCGGACCTGACCAGCTGGCGGTACTGAGGAGCGAGGGGCCTGGTTGAGGGACCCCTTCTCCCTGCCGGGCCAAGGCGAGTCTCCGGCTCCCGCCCCACGCTCTGGCCGACCAGTTTCGATTTCTTTCTACACCGGGTGTCCTCCAAGGGGGACACCCGGTGGGTTCTACTCCCTGCCCCCGGAGCTGGCTCAACCCCCAGGAGAGGCAGATCCCTCGTTGTTTAAATCTCTGTGATAAAACAACTTAAGGCATATATTCTCGTTGGTGTTCCTTCCCAATGGCGGAGTTTGAGGGCCGGTATGGGAAATGGTATCCCCTTTGCATTTCACTGGGGTAACGGGTCCAAGGAGACCCTTATCAGTCCATAGACCGGAGGTTCTCATGTTTGCCCGCGTACCTGCTCTTGCCCTGGCGGGTCTCCTGATCTTCGCTGGCGCCCTTTCAGCGCAGCACGCACGGTTTCGGCCTCCCACTGCCGGGGTCAGTGTGAACTTTCTCGTAGCCGAACCTCTCGGAGAGTTCGCGAATTTCGTGAATGAAGGGTATGGGGCCGAATTCTCGGGGCGAGTCCCGTTGGACCCGGTTGGGGTGATCAACATTCGGGCGGATCTGGGCTTCCTGATCTACGGGTACGAGTCGACCAGGGTTTGTTTCGGGGGTGTGGGGTGCCGTGTGGAAGCCCGACTGGAAACCGCCAACAACATCTTCTACGGGGGCATCGGGCCTGAATTGGCTCTTCCCCTGAGTTGGTTGCGCCCTTATGTGAACGCCTCTATGGGTTTTGGCTATTTCAATACGACCTCCAGCCTAGAGAGCCTTTGGGGAGCCGAGGACCACTACACTACCGAAAACTTCGGTGATGGCACCCTCTCCTGGGGTGTGGGGTGGGGACTGGAGATGAACCTTACTAATGGCCGAGTGCCCATCGGGCTGAACGTGGGAGCGAAGTACCACCAGAACGGCGTCATGGAGTACCTTACCGAAGGGGACATCGTTGACAATCCCGACGGGAGCATCACCCTTTTCCCAGTCCTGAGCGAAGCGAACCTGATCTCCTATCGCTTCGGCATCACGGTGGGGATTCCCAGAGGCGGAGACCGGGACGACCGGGGTCGCCGCCGGGGGAGAGATCGGTGGTAGGGTAGGGTCTCCAAGGAGCCAGGATGGACGTCCAGATCTTCGGTACACAAAAGAGCTCAGACACTCGGAAGGCCCTCCGCTTCTTCAAGGAGCGGAGGGTCAACCTTCATTTCGTGGATCTGAAGGTCCGTGCGGCGTCCAAGGGCGAGTTGACCCGATTCGTCCAGAAGTTCGGTGTCGAAGCGGTCCTGGACCGTGAGAGCAAGCGTTTCGCCTCACTCGGGTTGAAAACCGCGCACTACTCGGACAAGAAGTGGCTGGAGATCCTGGCGGACGAACCGATGGTGCTCAGGGTGCCCCTTGTGCGGTGGAAGAACAAGCTGACAGTGGGGCTGGCCGACGCAGAGTGGGGAGATTGGGTGGCTGAGGGTAGGTGAAGGGATTTGAGGAGAGCTGAAGAAGAGCCCCTGGGAGGCTTTTGCTGCCTCCCAGGGGCTCCAATAACGCTCTACCGCCCCCCCCTCTTCTCCGGCAGGGGCGGTCCCTGATCCGCAGGGACCGGAGACACATAGGCTCTCCCACCCGTCTTCTCGAGGAAGTAGGTCCTGGCCGCCACCAACAGCTCCGGCTTCAAAAGAATGTCCACGCCGGTCAGGGCCAGGACCTTCGCCGCAATCTCGGCCCCCCTGACCGATCCTTCCGTCCCGTGGGACGCAGAGGTCGCCCACGAGTGCCACGGGATACCGGCGGCGGCAGTGGTCACGTTCAGGCTCACCGTGGGGGCGATCCAACTCACCTCTGCGACGTCGGTGGACCCGCCCTCCGGCGGCTCTTGCTGGGGTTTCAACGGCCGTATCTCGGTATCCAGACCCTTCTCCTCGATCTCCAAGAAGGCCTGGAGCTCCCTTGCGAACTCCTGGAACTCGGCGGGGAAGGGGGGTGCGCCCACCCTTTCCAGATTCTCCTGCATGGCCTCTTGAAGGGGCCGATTCAGGAGCATCTCATGGACCCCCGTCAGGAGGGTTACCTTGTGCTCGGTGTTGGTAGCCAGGGCAGCGCCCTCCGCGATCTTCAGGAGCCTATCATAGTACCGCTCCACCGGAGCCCGGGCCGTGTCTCGCACGTAATACCAGACCCGAGCGTATTCCGGGACCACGTTGGGGGCCTCCCCAGCGGATGGAATGACGTAATGGATGCGTGTGGTGGGGCGGACATGCTCCCGCATGAGGTTGGCCCCGTAGTTCATCATCTCCACGGCGTCCAAGGCCGATCGGCCATTCCAGGGGTCTGCGGCTGCGTGAGCCGCCTGGCCATAGAACTCCACCTGGAAGTTGTTCATGGCCTGGCCCGATTGATTGTTGACCTTGGTCTCGAGGCTAGGGTGCCAGTCCAGTGTGGCGTCCAGGTCATCGAAGAGGCCGTCCTTGGCCATGTAGACCTTCCCCACCACCGTCTCTTCGGCTGGAGTGCCGTATAGGCGAACGGTGCCGGCCAGGCCGTGCTCCTCAATGGTCCGCTTGATGGCGATGGCTGCACCCACCGATCCGGCGCCAAAGAGATTGTGGCCACAACCCTGTCCGTGGATATGACCGTCTTCTCGAGGCTCTCGCCGAGGGACCACTGCATTCCCGATGTTTGGCAGGGCATCGAACTCGGCCAGCACACCGACGATGGGTCTTCCGCTTCCAAAGGAGGCAACGAAGGCTGTGGGCATTCCTGCCACCCCCCGTTCCACGTCGAAACCCTCTCGTTCGAGCACGGTTGCCAAGTACTCCGCAGATTGGGATTCAAGAAGCGCCAACTCCGAAAAGTCCCAAAGATCCATGGACATTTGACGGATCTCGGGGCCCAGGGCATCCACGGCCGCCAGGGCGGTTGCTTTCTCTGCTTCGATGTCTTGTGCGTGCCCGGGAAGGGCAACGACCCCGAGGCTCAAAACGGCCGCCATTACCCCGGTGCCAAAGCAGGCCAACTGTCTCTTGGTGGATCTACTCATCCATTCCTCCCATCACTCGGCTCACCCCGGATTCCAGTTCAGAGAGTTGAGCCGTGAGTTCATCAAATCGAGAGTACGCAAAATTCCCGGGTCGCTGGTCGGCTCTCCCCGTCATCCCCTGAAGATACTGGATTTGGTTCAGAAGCATGGGCTGGGGATAGCTACCCCCCGCATCCACCAAAAGTGCTTGGATGTCCTCGAGTTCGTCCAGCTGCCGGCCACTGAAGTCCCCGGATTCGATGGCCCTGGCCACACGCTCGGCCAGGGTATTCGCCGCCTGGAAAAGCTCAGCCACTCGGAGGTTGAAATCGAACTGGGCCCGGAGGTCATCCAGCGTTACTCCGTCGGCCTCGACGCGGGGGTCCATAAGAAGCTTGAAAGATCGAGTCTGGCTCCATCCATCCACCGTCAGCCGTACCTGGTACTCCCCGGGTAGGGCCATGGGCCCGCCCCTCCCACCCGCGCCTTCCACCCTGAGGTCCCAAACGACCCGGTGCATCCCGGGAGACTTGTCGAGGCGGGCCACACCAAAGGCCTGCCGTTGGGGAGCCCTCATCTCCTGGGTGAGCCGAGTCTGCACGCCGGGCCCCGAGGCTTCGAAGCTTCTCACGACCTCCGTGGGGGAGGCCAGGATCTCCAGCCTCACCGTCCCCGCACCCTCGTCCACGATATAGTCGATAATGGCGCCGTTGGTAGAATACTCGGGAGCGCTGACGGCGCTGGGCCCGAAACCAAACCCGCCACTGCCCCTCAAGCGGTACACGTCGGACGGGCTGAAGAGGTGGTGTCCGTCCCCGGCCGCACCCGACCGGAGCTCCTGGAGGGGGGACACATCGTCCATCACCCAGAACGAACGTCCCATGGTGCTCAGGACCATATCCCCGCGATACATCCGAATATCGGTGATGGGCGTTACCGGCATGTTTTGTTGGAAGGATTGCCAGGTGGTTCCATCATCGAACGAAATGAACACACCGAACTCCGTGCCAGCGTAAAGGAGGCCCTCGGCGTCGGGATCCTCCCGAACCACCCGGGTGGGAAAGTCCCTTGGAATCCCGTTGGTCCCATCGGTGAGGCGTTCCCAACTCTGGCCGAAGTCCTCGGTCTTGAAGATGTAAGGCTCGAAATCACCCAGGAGGTACCGGTACGCGGCCACGTAGGCCTTGGCCGGGTTGTGGGGTGAAGGATCGATATTCTGGATGCGGCCTTCTGGTGGCATGGGTGGGGTCACGTCCATCCAGGTTTCCCCACCGTCCCGGGTCAGGTGGACCGGACCGTCATTCGCTCCGGTCCAGATCACACCCTCCTGGACCGGGGATTCTTCGATGACGTACAGGACCGAGTAGTGCTCCTCCCCTGTGATGTCCCGAGTGATGGGCTCCCCGGAAACCACCTGCCGTTCAGGCCGGAACGCCGTCAGATCAGGAGATATCGTCTCCCAGGTGGTCCCTTCATCCAAAGTCTTGTGAACGAACTGTGAGCCGTGGTAGACCACGTCGGCATCGTGAGGGGACACTTCGATGGGCACCACCCTCTGGAAGCGGTAAGGGAGGTCTTTGGGATTGTGCCCGTAGAGGTTTCCTCCCCAGACATAATACTGCTGCTCCTGGCCGGTCAGCTGACTATAGCGCCCGAAACGACCCTTGCAGTTGGAGTACACGGTGGAGGGATCACCGGGCTTGGGAACTGCCGGGCCGGTTTCACAACCGCCGACCTCCTTCCAATTCCCTTGGTGCCCGAAGGTGCTTCCATCTTCCGGAGGGTTGGAGGGGACCATGACGGTGGTATTGTCCTGCTGCCCGGCATAGATCCAGTAAGGGAAGCGGTCGTCCAGGTCAACCTGGTAAAGCTCTGCGGTGGGTTGGTTGTACTGGGTGGACCAGCTCCGGCCTCCATTCAAGGTGACGTTCACCCCCCCGTCGTTGGCCTGAATATAGATCTGGCCGTTTTCGGGGTTGATCCACATGTCGTGGTTGTCGCCGTGAGGCGTGGCCAGGCGGGTGAAGGAGCGCCCGCCGTCGCTGGACCTGAAGAAGCTCTGGTTGTTGACGTAGACCACGTCGGCATCGGATGGGTCGGTGTCGACATTTGTGTAGTAGAAGGGCCGATCCATGAGGCCTGGCTGGGTGCTGACCAGCTCCCAGCTCCCGCCGCGGTCCTCGGATCGGTAGAGGCCTTCTTCCTCCTCAGTGGTCTCGACGAGGGCGTAGATTCGGTCCGGGTCGTCGGGAGAGACCGCCAGGTCGATCTTCCCGATCAGGCCCGCGGGAAGGCCGTTGGTCAGATACTCCCAACTCTCCCCAGCATCAGAGGATTTCCAGATTCCGTCCTCCTGCCCCGAGGCTTCCATGCCGGAGATGATGGTCCATGGCTTTCGCTCGCCCCGGTACATGGCCACATACAACTCGTTTGGGTCGGCCGGGTTCAGCTCCAGGTCCACGGCGCCGACGCTGTCCGAGGTGAACAGGATCTTGTCCCAGGACCGGCCCCCGTCGGTGGTCTTGTATACTCCTCGATCCGGGGTGGGCCGAAACGCTTTCCCCATGGCTGCCACGTAGACGATGTTCGGGTTCGAGGGGTCCACCTCCACCGCACCGATCTGTCCCACCTCCCGTAGCCCCAGGTGCTCCCACGTCTCCCCGGCATCTGTGGATTTGTACACGCCCCGACCGTCGATGACGTTGCTCCGGATTCCGTCCGAACCAGTCCCGACGTAGACGATTTGTGAGTTGGAGGGAGCCACCCGGATGGCCCCGATGGAGCCGGTTTCGAAGTACCCGTCCGAGATGGGCACCCAGTTGATCCCGGCGTCCTCAGTCTTCCAGACGCCCCCCCCGGTAAAGCCGGCGTAAAAGGCATGAGGGTGGTCGGGATGACCCGCCACGGTCGTGGATCGACCCCCTCGTGTGGGGCCCACCATCCGGAAGCTCAAGCCCAAAAAATCGGACGGGCTCACGGCACCGCCAGATGAACTTTCCTGGGCGGAGGCGTTCACCGGAGTACCCAGTGTGACCGGTGTACAAAGTCCGACGAGGGCAGTGTGAAAAAGGAGTCGAATCACGGCCTTTTTCGCTTTCATGGAGGCGTCTCCAGAGAAGGGTCTTTTTCGGGTATACCGGGAAAGATTGTGGGTATCTACTGGGGGTGGTCAACCGCCTCCGGCTGGGATGGCGACTGATTCAGGAGGAACTTGGAGGGGAGCGGCTCGGGGGATAGGTCCCGATGTGGTGAAAACAAAGACGGAGAGGAGAGCGCTGAAGCTCTCCTCTCCGTTCCTTCCCCGTTGACTGCTTGCTGAGTCCGAACGCGCCATGGATCTCCTGGCGGCGCCCTTG
>CBDUAX010000061.1:0-13140 GCA_965365235.1 uncultured bacterium | reverse complement strand
ATGAAGTCCAACATCTCCAGGGAAAAATCGACGACGATGGCGTAGAAGAGGAAGGTGGCAAGCTTGTCCGTGCAGACCATGTCCACGGGGCGCCCCCTCACCGTTTGCGCCCAAATGTAGATGAAGAGGACGAGGGCGATTCCGCTCACGATGGCCGAGAAGAGGAAGACCACCGGCATCAGAACGCTGCTCCACCAGGGATTCGCTTTGATGGATCCGAAGATGAACCCCACATATCCATGGAGGAGAAAGGCCGAGGGAATTCCGATGATCGTGATCCATTTTCCGGCCTGGTCATCAAACCGAAGGGCTTTCTCCGAAACATCGGTTGCACCCAGGGTGAGGATGGTATAGAGCCATTTCTTCCAGCCGGTGTTCGTTTGGGACCAGCGGACGAAACTTTCGCGGTAGTCGAACCAGATCTCCAGCAGGAGGACCACCATCAGGTACCAGGCATACACGAACCCGAACATGGCCATGGCCGAGGTGGGGTTCGGAGTCATGAAGATCTGGTAGGACCGTTCCGGGTGTCCCAGGTGGGCCAGGAGGGGCAGGGGAGCCACCAGGAGGAAGGCCAGGGCTGTGAGGAGAGAAAGCCTGTACGTGGGCTCGATCTCCTTGACCTGAAACACCCGCTCCAGGGAAGCCAGGATGAACGCACCTGCTACCAGCCCGGTCAGGTAGGGATAAAGGACAACCAGAAGACCCCACTGAAGTTCGAACTCGTTTGGGTAGATGAAGCCTTGCATGGCTAGCTCACCTCCCCATCGAGGTTGGCGTAGAGGACTTTTGGTTCGGTGTTCAGGTGCCCCTTCAGGACCTGGATATCATTGAAACGTCTGAACCGCTCCAGGGGGTTCGCTCGGTTCCCGAGCTGACCGAAGAGACGGGCTCCCGTGGGGCAGACCTCCACACAGGCAGGGACCAACCCCTCATCCAGCCGGTGGTAACAGAAGGTGCACTTTGCCGCCACGTGTTTCTCGGGGTGCATCCACCGGGCCCCGTAAGGACAGGCCTGGATGCAGTAACGACATCCGATGCAGTACTCTTCGTCCACCAGGACCACCCCGTCTTCCGTGGTGAAGGTGGCACCGACGGGACAAACCTGGACGCACGGGGCGTTTTCGCAGTGGTTGCAAAGCTTGGGGACGAAGAAGGTCCGGAGTGTCTCCCCCTCCTCCTGGAGAGGAGGGAAACCGTCGATCCCTCCGTTGGGGCTGTCCACGGCCACCTCCCCATCGGATCGAATGACATACCGTTCGATCCAGGTGTTGAAAAACTCCTCCTCGGGTGGCACGTGATTTTCGGTCTTGCAGGCCACCGCACACCTAGCGCACCCAATGCACTTCTGGATGTCCACACCCATTGCGTAAAGAAGGGCCTCCCGTTCCGCCGCCTCGATTCCCTCCTGGCTGAAGAACCCTTCGGGCACCCTCACCACGCCCAGGAGGACCGGGGCCGCTAGACCGCAGCTTCGTAGGAAGGCTCTGCGATCCACCTGCGGTTCCGGCGTCGAGATGTCTTCAGAAAACTCACCAATGGAGCCTGGGCCATGGTTCCCTTCCGGGTCTTCCCGAATCGGGTCCATTGGGGGTTCTTCCGTTTTCATGACCCGACCTCCGGGAAGTGAGGGTAGTGGCATTGCCAGCAGAGGTAACGTTCGCCGTGGTCTCCCAGATTCACCTGCGGGATGCCGCTCCCGGCCATGGCAGGCTCACTGTGGCAGGTAGCACAGAAGGCCCGATCCGTCGGACGGGTGGGTTGTACAGCCCTGGGGGAGAGCTTGTGCTCCTCCGGCGCCTCGTGGCAGGTGGTGCAGGAAAGGCCGGCGTGGTGCGAAACCGCCTTCTGCCGGGCGATTTGGCCATGGCAGGCACTGCACTCCCCAGGAGTGGTTGGGGGTTCTGGAGCGTGGGGCAGGTGGCATGTTCCACACGGGGTCCGAGGATTGTGGGCGACGGGATCGATCTGTGGAAATCCCGACGGCCTGGCGGGGTTGAATGTATGGCAGATGGTGCAGAGGGTCCGTTGCCGATCGATGACGGGTTTGACCTCCATTGGATTGGCCACGTGGTTGGCGGCCGGGCCGTGACAGACCTCGCAGGTGACCCCGCTGTGGTGGGAGGAAGCACGGAGGGCTTCGACATCCCCGTGGCAAAGGGCGCATTCCTGCCGCCCGGCGTAGCTCTTCTCGAGGTTCTTCAGGGAGTCAACCGCAGCTGCCCTATAGTGACCGAGCTCTCCGAAGGTCTCGGGGACCAGGAAATATCGAGCTACGACGAGGGCGGACCCCACGAGGGCGAACACCACGAGAAGACGCGTGACCTGCTGTGGCATGCAGTCCACCTCTTCCAATCAGGGAATCGAGGTTGCCGAAATGTGAGGGGCTCGGGTGCCGACCCTGGCCAACTCGCGTTTCACAAGTCGCAAGATTAATGCCGAATAGTGTTAATTAACCAGGGGTGTCGCTTTATTTCCAACTCGGGTCGTTCCGTCTCAGTCTCCCTGAGAGGGTGAGTCAAAACGGCCCCGGCGGATCCGGCTCCAAAGACCAGGGGATCTTTTTGACCGCTTTTCGTTTAGGACACTGGGTTCCAAGAGTTGTCCCTGCATGGCCTGGATTCGCCGGCGGATGGTGGCCCGATCCATGCAAGGAAATCAGGAGGAACGGTTGCAGCCTTTGGTTCGTGGGTTGTATGCTAAGTGAACAGTTGAGTTGGAATGTTTAAGTGGGGTCGGGGCACCCCTGGAACCGGGACGGGACAGCGGATGGGTAGTGGGAACCGGAGATCAGGCCCCCGAGAGTCCCAAGGTGTTCCCCCCCAATGGGAGGCAGTAACAATGTTTCGTCGTCTTTTGAGTTTTGCCGGGGCCCTGGCCCTTCTGACCGTCCTGGCCAGTTCCGTCCAGGCTCAGGTCATCTCCAAGGCCATGTCCCACGACCCGGCCGGGAAAGAAAACTGCATGATGTGTCATGCGGTTGGCGTCATGCCGCCCGTCCCGGACGTCCCCGCCGACCATGAGGGCCGGCCCAATGAGGCCTGCCTCTGGTGCCACGCCGCAGGCTCGGCCATGACCACCACCGGCGCTCCGCAGACTGCCCACGATACCGCGGGCAAGGAAGCGTGCTTGACGTGTCATGCCGCCGGCGTCATGGAGCCGGTCCCGGATGCCCCGGCATCTCACGAAGGGCGGGAGAACAACAGCTGCCTCTGGTGTCACACCAAGGCGGGCTGATGGCCTGACCACTTCAGGGAGGGGCCAACGATCCCTTCTGAGAGGTAAAGAAAACGCCGGAGGCCCGTGGCCTCCGGCGTTCCTTTCTTCTGGAACTCATCCCTCTCCTCCGATAGGGAAAGATCGGTCGGCTCGAGGGTAACTCCGTGATGACGAGTTCCCGTCTTGTCCAATTGAGGGCTCAGCTTCGGCTGGGCCCTTTCCTGACGGATACAGAGGGGGTACTACTCAACACAAAGATGCCTTCGACACTCGTCGAGTCCGAGGCCAACCGCCCAAGAAACGAACCGGAGGAAGGAATGAACAAGCGGGTAGAGGAGTCCTTCAACGCCCAGATCAATGAGGAGCTGTTTTCCTCCTATGTCTACCTGGCCATGTCGGCACATTTTGAATCCAAGAATCTGGAGGGCTTCGCCAATTGGATGAAGCTCCAGGCCCAGGAGGAGGTTGCCCACGCCATGAGGCTCTACACCCACATAATTCGGAGGGGCGGGCGGGTGAGGCTCGAGGCAATCGCGGAGCCTCCGGCCGAGTTTGGAACTCCCCTTCAGACCTTTGAGAAGGCTCTGGCTCATGAGCAGCACATCACCGGCACCATCAACGCCCTCTACGAGGTGGCCGTGGAGGAGAAGGATTACCCGGCCCAGATGGAGCTTCAGTGGTTCATCGACGAGCAGGTCGAGGAGGAGGAGAACACAGGTGGTGTGGTGGAGTTGCTGAAGATGGCAGGGGACAATCAGGGGGCTCTTCTCATGCTGGACCGGGAGCTGGCGAACCGCTCCCCGGAGGAAGAAGCCTAAAGGAGAAAATCCATGGCCCACCTTGAAGGCAGTAGAGACACCAGGAAGTCGGCTCTTTCGGGATTGGTCTTTTTGTTCGCCTTTGGCGTGGTTGCCTGCGAGGCGGAGTTGCCTCAGGTGACATCCGAGGAGAGCGCTCTTGTATCTCAGGTGGCGGAACCCGTTGCCGCTGAGCTGCTCCGAACTCTGGTGGGACGCCTCACAACCGCTGTGAACGAAGGAGGGCCGGCCCACGCAGTGACCTTCTGCGCCCTTGACGCCATCCCCTTGACCCGGCTCATCGAAGCCGAGGCTGGGAGAGGGATGGAAGTGAAGCGGACGTCGTTCCGATATCGGAACCCGGACAATGCCCCCGATGTTGCCGAGGAGCTGGCCCTCCGGTACTTCGAGGAGGCAATCCTGGCCCAAGGGGAAGCACCGGACCATTTCATCCAACGGGTCTCAGGAGATGAGCTCCGGTATTACCAGCCCCTATTTGTTGGCGAGTTCTGTCTTCAGTGCCACGGAGATCCGGATTACATGGAGGGGGAGGTAAGAGAGGCTCTCGGGGCCAGCTACCCCACCGATCTCGCCACTGGATATGAAGCCGGTGATTTCCGGGGGGTTGTGAGGGTATCGGTGCCAAAGAGTCTCGTCGAGGGAACCGGGTAGCGGCGTGCCGTCTGAATCGATCCGGCCCTCAGGTAGCGAGATGTCCGCTTTTCCTCAACCCACCTCCCTGGAGCCGGAGTCATGAAGATCCTGGTGGTGGAAGACGACACGAAGGTAGCCAGCTTTCTCGCAAAAGGACTGAGGGAGGATGGCTACATCGTCGATTTGGCCGAGGACGGCAACGCCGGGGCCATGAAGGCCCATGTCAACGACTATGACCTCCTGATCTTGGACATCATGCTCCCCGGGAAAACGGGGTACGAGATCGTCAAAGAGCTCAGGGAGGAGGAGCGGAGGGTTCCGGTGCTCCTTCTAACGGCCCGGGACTCCACGGAGGATATCGTCCGGGGTCTGGATGCAGGGGCCGATGACTACCTGACCAAACCGTTCAAGTTCGACGAGCTCCTGGCTCGGGTCCGAGCCCTGGTGCGTAGAGGCGGGGCCGGGCGGGGGGAGCGGATCGTTGTCGGGGACCTCGAGATGGACCGACTTCGCCACGAGGCCTTCCGTGGGGACACGGAGTTGACCCTCACCCCCAAAGAGTATCAGCTCCTGGAGTATTTCATGCTCCAACCCCATAAGGTCGTCCGGCGGACGGAGCTTCTCGAGAAGGTCTGGGACCTCAACTTCGATCCCATGAGCAATGTCGTGGATGTACATATTCGGAATCTCCGGAGCAAGCTGGATTCGGCTGGATGTACGACGGGGATCCGGACGGTCCGTGGAGTGGGATATGTTTTGGAGGCGCCCCACGTTAGGGAAAGGGGATGAGGTCCTTCCGGACTGTCCTGGCACTCCGAGTGGCCGGAGGGATCACCGCAGGGGTCCTGATCATCTCGGTCCTGAGCTACCTGGCTCTCAAGGAAACCCTGGATCGGGAGTTGAACGCCAGCCTGGTCAATGTTGCATCCATTCAGGCGTCCTCCCTGACCGAAGATCCTTCGGGGATCATGCGGTTCCACGAATGGGAGCTGACACCAGAGGAAGCCGCCTCGGTCCGGGATCTCAATCGCTTTGCCCAGGTGTGGAGTGGGGAAGGGGTCAGCCTCCTCAGAACTCAGTACATCACCACCGACCTTCCCCTCGATGACGATGGCCTGAGGTCGGCACTCGCCGGTGAGCTTGCCTGGACCGAAGGGGTATTTCAGGGGATACCCATCCGCTCTCTCTACTACCCTCTGGAGCGTCTGGGAGAGCTCCATAGCCGGCATGTCCTACAGGTGGCGGCACCCCTCGAGTCCCGGGATCGAATGCTGGGGAACGTCGCCCTCTTTCTCCTGGGCCTCACTCTTTCTGCGGGAATCGCCAGCTTCGGCGCCGGGTGGTGGCTGGCTTCGAGAATGATCCACCCTGTTGATGACATCATTGACCAGGCGGAGAGCATCGGGGTGGACCGGGGAAGGCGGGCCATCGAGGCCTATGCCGACACCCGGGAGTATCAACGCCTGGTTCAGGTCCTGAACGGCATGCTGTCTCGTCTGGACTCCGCAATGGAAGCCCAAAGGCGCTTCACGGCGGATGCCAGCCACGAGCTTCGGTCTCCACTCACCGCGCTGAGGGGGGAGCTCGAGGTTGCGCGTCGGAAGGAACGGAGTCGCCAGGAGTACGAGCGGGTTTTGGACAGCTCTCTGGATGAAGTGGAGCGTCTTTCCCGAATTGCAGAGGATCTCTTGACGCTGACCCGCTCCGAGGCCGGTGTGGTCGTGCCCCAGGAAGAGGTGGTGGAGTTGGGAACTCGGGTGGGTGACACCCTTGGACGGCTTGCTCGGAAGGCAGGGGCCAAGGGGATCCGCCTCCGTCTTGTGAACGAGGGGCCGGTCACAACAAGGGTGGACCCAGACCATCTGGACCGGGTTTCGTGGAACCTCCTGGACAACGCCATCAAGTTCACTCCCCCCGGCGGGGAGGTCACGGTGACGGTGGTTGAAGAAAACGACAAGGCAGTCCTCTCGGTAGCCGACACCGGTCCGGGGATTCCGGAGGACCGGATCCCCCAGATTTTCGAGAGGTTCTTCCGCCTGGACGAATCCCGTACCCCGGGTGAGCGGGAAGGCGGTACCGGTTTGGGCCTGGCCATCGTGCGAGCCCTGAGCGAGCTGAGCGGTGGACGGGTAGAAGCGGCCAACCGCCAGGGGGGCGGGGCGGTGTTCCGGGTCCTCCTCCCCTTGATGAAGGAACCTTCATAGAGGCTTAATCCTCCCTTAACCCCTCCTCCCTTAGCCTGTTATCCGGAGGCTCAAAACCGTCAACCGGATGCGGGAGATGTGGGTGTATTTCAATCAGATCAGAGGGGGCCTTTGTGTGCCCCTCTTCCTGTTCTTCCTCTCGACCTCGGTCTGGCCGGAAGTCGGGAGCGGGCAGGAAGAACCGGACGTGCTCGCCGAGGCCGGTCTTATCACCCTCGCGGAGGTGATAACGGTTGCCCGGGAAAACAGTCCTCGGGTCCGGGCGGCTTTGGAGTTGGTGGAAGCGGCCCGAGCTCGAGAGTCCGGTGCAGGGTTGCTCCCGGATCCGAATTTTCAGGTCGGAGTCATGAACCTGGCCCTCCCCGAGTTCTCCCCCACGATGCCGGCATCCATGTCGCCGGCCTTCCAGGCGAACCAACGGATCCCGCTGGGCGGGAAGCTTTCGCTCCGCTCCGACCTGGCTCGGCAGACTACGGAGGTTGCCCGCCACCGGTCCGACGAAATCTGGTGGGAGGTGAGAACAGAGGCCGCGTCGGCCTTTTACCAGATCTATGAGATCGATGAGCAGGTCGGGGTGTTGGAGCGGACCCTGGATCTCCTGGGAGATTTCCAGGCCGTTGCACGCTCTATGTACGAGGCTGGGGGTGGACGGCAGGCCGACGTCCTGCGGGCCAATGTAGAAATCGCCAGGATGGAGGCCGAGATCGAGCGAAAAAGAGCCATGCGGATGGCATCGGCTGCCCATCTGAACGCTCTTCTGGACCGACCCTCCGAAACCTTGGTGCCCCCTCCTGCCCTTGGCCCGCTCCCCGCCTCGGTTCCGGATCGGGCCGTCCTGAGGGATTGGGCTCGTGAGACACGACCGGCCCTCGGGGGCCTCCGGGAAGATGTGGAGCGAGCGGGTACGAGGCGGTCGCTGGCCGAGAAGGACATCTGGCCGGACCTCACGGTCGGTGTTCAGTACGGCCTGGGGCGAATGGCTGGAGAGTTGAAGAGTATGGGAGGCGCTTCCGTGGGGTTCTCGATTCCTCTCTACGCCGGAAGTCGACAGATGAAAGCCAGAGATGAGGCGGCTGCTCTGGAATCAGTCGCCCGAGCCCGGTTTGACCAGGGCTTCGCAATGGTGGACGCCCAGATCGGGACGGGCCTGGCAGATCTCAATCAGGCCAGGACGCTCATCCGCCTCTACCGGGAGGAGATTCTCCCTCAGGCCAGGGCCAGCGTGGAGTCCTCCCTTTCTTCGTACCGGGTCGGGGCTGTGGACTTCTTGACACTGCTGGACGCTCAGATGGCCTTGAACCGATTTGAAGCTGAATACTTCTCCCTGGTGGCGGCCTATGGACGCGACATCGCCGCTCTGGAAAAAACCATCGGCCGCGCCTTGCCGGTCACGGACCAACTCCTACTGGAGGACTCATGAGCACCCGGAATCAAATCTTTCTGGCCGTGGTCCTGGCCCTCGGTGCCGTGGGGGTCGTGGTGGCCTTCGGGTTCGGTGAAGAAGGCCAGGGCGGTGGGGCCGACCCGATGGCGGGTCATGACCATTCCGCCATGGCTGCGGCAGACGAAGCTCAACCCGTGTCCCTGGACGCCGAAGCGAGCCGGAGGATCGGGGTGACCTACGCGACGGTATCCCGGGGATCTCTCTCGAGAACCATCCGGAGTGTGGGTTTCGTCAGGTACGACGAGACCAGCCTGGCCAGCGTGTCTCCGAAGATCGAGGGCTGGGTAGAGCGACTCTTCGTGGACTTCACGGGTGCGCCGGTGCAGATGGGCCAGCCCCTCATGGAGGTGTACAGTCCGGCTCTGGTGACGGCTCAGGAGGAATTGCTTCTGGCACGCCGGCTTTTGGACGAGGCTCGTGCCGGCGGTGGCGTCCGATCGGTGGAGAGGGCAGAGGAGCTTCTGGCCTCAGCCAGGCGCAGGCTGGCCTACTGGGACATCCCCGAAGAGGAGATCGCCTCCATCGAGGAGCGGGGCACCGTCACCAAGACCCTCACGTTGCGTGCGCCTGCCGGGGGTATCGTGGTGGAGAAAGATGTGGTAGAAGGGACCCGCATTTTTCCCGGCATGAACCTGTACCGGATCGCGGATCTCAGCAGGGTCTGGGTGGATGCCGAGGTCTTCGAAAAGGACCTTTCCCTTGTCCAGATGGGACAACACGCAATGGTGTCCTTCGAAGCCTATCCCGGGGAGACGTTCCACGGATCAGTCACCTACCTCTATCCGACCGTTTCTTCCGCAGCTCGGACCGGGAGGGTCCGCCTGGAGCTTGCGAATCCAGGGCTCAGGTTGAAGCCCGGCATGTACGCTCAGGTGGAACTCCACGGCCCGGCTATCGAGGATGTCCTGCTGCTTCCCAGAACGGCCGTTCTCCAAACCGGGGAACGGTCGGTGGTCTTCCACCGCATGCCCAATGGGCAGCTCCACCCCATGGATGTGGTGACGGGGCTGAGCAGCGGTGACCAGGTGCAGCTTTTGTCGGGAGTGCGGGAGGGTCACGTGGTGGTGGCTTCAGCCACCTTCCTCATCGACGCTGAGTCGAACCTGGGTTCCGCCATGGCGGCCATGGCTGGGATGGACCATTCGGGGATGGACATGGGTGAATCCGAACCCGGAACGGAGGAGATGGATCACAGCGAGATGGATCACTCGCAGCACCAGATGGATGAAGTGGAGCCTGATACCGCGGCTGCAGAGATGGACCACAGCCAGATGGACCATTCCGGGCATCTGATGTCCCCCGATACGACGGCCCCAGACAGCATGGCTGCAGAGATGGACCACAGCCAGATGGACCATTCGGGACACGTGATGCCCCCCGATACGACGGCCCCAGACACCACGGCGGCCGAGATGGACCATAGCCAGATGGACCATTCGGGACACGTGATGCCCCCCGATACGACCAGTCCACCTGACACCACCGGCCTGGCCAAGAAGAGACCCGGAGTCCGTCCGCAGGGAGCCGGGAGGGTTTAAGCATGCTGAAGCGCCTCATCGAGTGGTCGGTCCAGAACAAGTTCCTGGTCCTCCTGGTGGCCCTGTTCGCAGCTGTGGGTGGGATCGTGGCCATGAGCCAAACGCCGCTGGAGGCCATCCCTGATCTGTCCGATGTCCAGGTCATCATCCAAACGGATTACCCAGGTCAGGCTCCCCAGCTGGTGGAAGACCAGGTCACCTATCCCGTCGCCTCCGAGATGCTGAAGGTCCCGGGGGCACAGACGGTCCGGGGCTACTCCTTCTTCGGGGTCTCTTTCGTCTACATCATCTTTGAGGACGGGACGGACCTCTATTGGGCCCGGAGCAGGGTCCTGGAGTACCTCTCCGGGATCCGGGGCAAGCTTCCGCAGGGGGCCGATGTAGCCCTGGGGCCCGACGCGACCGGCCTGGGTTGGGTTTTCCAGTATGTCCTCGAGGATACCTCCGGCACGCAGTCCCTGGCCGATCTACGGTCCCTCCAGGACTGGTTCCTCCGTTATCAGCTCACATCAGTGCCTGGTGTCAGCGAGGTGGCGTCTGTAGGTGGCTTCGAAAGGGCCTACGAGGTGACGCTTGATCCGGATCGCCTCAGAGGATTCGGAATCCCCATACATACGGTCATGGAAGCGATCCGTGCGTCGAACCAGGACGTGGGGGCCATGGTTCTGGAGATGGGGGATCGGGAGTACTTGGTCAGGGGTTTGGGCTACCTGAAGGACCTGACCGACATCGAGTCGGTGGTCCTCGGGGCAAGCGCCACCGGCACGCCCGTCCGTGTGGCCGATGTGGCCGACGTCCAGTTCGCTCCCCAGGTCCGCCGAGGAGTGGCGGATCTGGACGGTCGTGGCGACGTGGTGGGCGGGATCGTGGTCATGCGTTTCGGAGAGAACGCGTTGGCCACCATCGATAAGGTGAAGGAGCGGATCGGGGAGATCCAGGGGGGGCTTCCGGAGGGTGTCGTTTTGACCCCGGTCTACGACCGGTCGGAACTGATCCTTCGGGCCATCGACACCCTGAAGGAGAAACTTCTCGAAGAGTCCATCGTTGTGGCGTTGGTCTGCCTGGTCTTCCTATTCCATGTCCGAAGTGCCCTCGTGGCCATCCTGACCCTTCCTTTGGGTATCCTCATGGCCTTCATTGCCATGCGGGTGCTCGGTATCGGCGCCGACATCATGAGTCTCGGAGGCATCGCCATTGCCATCGGGGCCATGATCGATGCGGCCATCGTCATGATCGAGAATATGCACGTCCACCTCGAGCGTGAGATCTCGAAGAAGCGTGCGCGTATGGTGGAGAACGGCGAATCGGTTCCCAAGGACGATGGTCGGTACCCGACCTCACTCCTCACCTCGAAAGAGCGTTGGGGGGTCGTGGTTCGCTCTTCCAAGGAAGTGGGTCCGGCCCTCTTCTTCAGCCTCTTGATCATCACTGTGTCCTTCCTTCCGGTGTTCGCCCTGGAGGCCCAGGAAGGTCGCCTCTTCAAGCCCCTGGCCTGGACCAAAAGCCTGGCCATGGCAGGGGCCAGCATGCTCTCCGTCACGCTCGTGCCCGTCACCATGGGACTTTTCGTGAGAGGGCGGCTCTATGCCGAGGCGCGGAACCCCGTCTACCGGTTTCTGGTGTGGGTATACAGGCCCGTTCTGGAGTTTGCTCTGAAATGGCGTTGGCCGGTTCTGGGCGGGACGGTGGCGGTGCTGATATTGACCTGGATTCCGTTCAAGAGCATCGGGTCGGAATTCATGCCACCCCTCAATGAGGGGTCCATCCTCTATATGCCCATGACCCTTCCGGGCATCAGCGTGCGCACGGCCCACGCAGCCATGAGGAGGCAGGACAGCATCCTGGCCACCTTCCCGGAGGTGGAGTCGGTGTTCGGGAAAGCGGGGAGGGCAAATACCGCAACCGATCCGGCCCCTCTGGCCATGTTCGAGACCACCGTCGTCCTCAAACCAGAGGAGGAGTGGCGAGCCGGAATAAGCTGGGATGGCCTCATCGCCGAAATGGATGAGGCGATCCGCTTTCCGGGCATCCCCAACTCCTGGACCATGCCCATCAAGGGGCGTATCGACATGCTGGCCACCGGCATTCGCACGCCGGTGGGAATCAAGCTCTTCGGCCCCGATCTGGCCGAGCTGGAGCGATTGGGGCGGGAGGTGGAGAATGCCGTGGCCATGGTCCCGGGGACACGATCCGCGGTGTCGGAACGCCCCCTTGGGGGGAGCTACCTCAACATCGAGATCGATCGAGATGCCGCCGCTCGTTACGGTGTGAGTGTGAGAGAGGCCAACATGGTCATCGCGTCGGCCATCGGAGGGATGGAGATCACTCAAATGGTGGAGGGGCGGGAGAGATATGGGATCCGGGTCCGGTACCCTCAGGAACTGAGGGACCAGCCCGAGAAGCTGGCCGAGGTCCTCATTCCTGTGAACCAGATGCGGGGGGGGACGGGGGATCTGATGTCGGCCAAAGCACTTGCGTCGGGGGCTATGGAGATGCCCTCCGCCTCGAATGGCGGTAGCGAGATGACGAATGGCAGGTCGACTTCCGCGGTCCAGATCCCCCTTGGGCAGATTGCCGACATCCAGATCGAGAAGGGGCCAATGTCCATCAAGACGGAGGGGGCCTTCCCCACCGTCTGGGTGTTCGTGGACACCGATGCGCCTGATCTGGGCGGGTTCGTACGAGCCGCCCAGGAGATGGTGGACGCCATGGTGACTCTGCCGCCGGGGTACACCATGCAGTGGTCCGGGCAGTACGAGTTCATGCAGCGGGCTCAGGCTCGACTTCGGCTTGTGGTCCCGGCCACACTCCTCATCATCTTCGTCCTCCTATTCCTCAACTTCCGGCGGGTAGGAGAGACCCTTATCGTCATGGGTTCCCTCCCCTTCGCCCTGGTGGGGGGTGTGCTGATCATGGCCATTCTGGGCTACAACTGGTCCGTGGCCACCGGGGTCGGCTTTATCGCTCTGGCGGGGGTTTCGGCGGAAACCGCGGTCATCATGCTCTTGTACCTGAACCACTCCTGGGACGACCGGATCCGGGCGGGTCGGAGGGACCTGGGGGCGTTGTACGAGGCGGTGATGGAAGGGGCCGTCCACCGGGTCCGCCCCAAGGTGATGACCGTAACCGCCATCATCGGGGGACTTCTCCCCATCCTCTGGGGCCATGGCGCCGGTTCTCAAGTAATGAAAAGGATTGCTTCTCCCATGGTTGGAGGGCTGGTTTCCTCCACAATCCTCACCCTCGTTGTCATACCGGCAATTTATGCCCTGGTCAAGGGGTGG
>CBDUAX010000060.1:0-13143 GCA_965365235.1 uncultured bacterium | reverse complement strand
GGTGGCGCTCACCAGCGACGGTGCGGCGGCAGCGGAGTCTCTGGGGATGGACCTGACAGCCGACCCCCTCGGAAGGGAGACGCTACCGTACCTGCGCACACTGGAGCGCAGCCTGGGGGAAGCCCTCCAGGACCCCACTTACCGTGTTCGCCTCGGAACCAGCCAAGCACTGATCGAGCAATCCAGGCTCGTGTTCCCCTTCCGTGTTGAGGTCGGGGTCACGGACTGGCTCACGGTCGGCGCCATGGTTCCCCTGGTTCGGCCTCGCACGGAGCTCTCTTTCTTCTTCGATGCTGATTCCCTTTCTTCCGACGTAGGACTCACCCCATCCACCGGTACCTTCCTCGGAGACTTCGGGAGGATTCTGGATGGTGCAGATACCCTCGGGACGACCCCTCCCGAGATCCTGCAGGCTCGGGCCTACCTCACCGCCCTCTCGGCCGCCTACAGCCACTCCTCGGTCTTCCCCATTTCCGGATCAGTGACGGGGGAAAATCTCCAGGCCCGCTTCGAGGCGCTAAAAGCGGCCCTGGAGTCCCAGGGCGTTGTCGGCCTGCCCGAGACCGTTCCGCTCGCCCAGGAGTACCTGAATGAAGAGGGCTTCACCTCGCTGCTGGCCTCCCCGGGCATGCAAGGTTACCCCCTCGAGAACTACACCCGACCCTGGGTCCTGGGAGACATCGAGATCACCGCTTCCGCTCGTGTCCTCCGTGGTGGGTTCGATGCGGACTCCTCAGGAACTCTCCCCTTCTTCCGTTATCAGGTGGGCCTCGGGGGGATGGTCCGTTTGGGAACAGGATCAAATGAGGACCCTCTTCGCTTCCTCGACCAGGACCCGGCCGATGGTCAGGTGGACCTCGAAGGAACCGTCTTCGGCCTCGCCGAGGTCGGCTCCAAGCTTGGCGGTTGGGCCCAAGTCCGGTATGGGATCCAGCAGAGTGGGGAAGTCATTCGGCGTGTGGCGGGGCCCTCCGAAGTGCTGCCGCCCTTGAGCAGTCAACTTCCAGTCACCCGCACCCCCGGCGACTACCTTCAGTTCGACATCAGCCCCCGGTTTTACTTCACGCCGGAGATGACCTTCGGCCTTCGGTATCGGTTCTGGTCAAAAGGGGAAGACCAGCATGCTCTCCCGGAGATCGATCCGGACCTGGTGGCGCTGCTGGACATTCCCGATGCTGATGTGTTGGATCAGGAGACCGAACAAACGCTCCATGAGCTGGGGTTCAGCGCGACCTACTCGACGCTCGGCCCCCATGCCAGAGGAGAGTCGCCCATTCCACTACAAGTCCGATTGTCGTATCTCCAGCCGATGAACGGGTCCGGCGGAAAGACCCCGAAAGGAGGGCGCCTGGAAGCTGGGCTCTCCCTTTATCGGGCCTTCTGGGGCCGAAGTCAGCGCCCGGTGGAAAACCCTGGATCCGGCAACTGGTAGGGGGACCGGAGAGGGGGGCCTTTCAAACCGATTCCAACAACTCCCGGGCGTGCTCTCTCGACCTCCGGGAGGTGGGATCCCCGCCCAGCATTCTGGCCACCTCGGTGATCCGGTCTTCACCCTCCAGCTTTTTCACTTCCGTCGAGGCCAGGCCCTCCGTCTCTACTTTGCGCACCGCCAGCTGATGATGAGCCCGGGAGGCCAGCTGTGGAAGGTGTGTGATCACAAACACCTGATGGTGCTTCGCCACCTGCCTGAGTTTGTCAGCGACCTGGAGTGCGACCTCCCCTCCGATTCCGGAGTCGACCTCATCGAATACGAGGGTGGGCACGCTGTCGGCGTCGGCCAGAATCGCCTTCAGGGCCAACATCACACGGGAAAGCTCCCCACCGGAAGCGATCTTTGAAAGCGGTCCCGGATCGAAGCCTGGATTGAGGGAGGCCAGAAATTCGATCCTCTCAGCGCCCCCCGAGCCGGGCTCTTCCAGGGGGGTGATTTCAACGAAGAAGCGGGCGTTGGGAAGACCAACCTCTGGAAAGACCCTTTTCAGGGCTTCTTCCAAGCGAGTCGCCGCCTCTCTCCTGCGAAGGGTAAGTTCTCCGGCTCGGCCTTCAAACTCTTCTCTCAACCGGGCGAGCTCGGCCTCTTCCGTCTCCAGGTCATGGGGAGATTCCGAAAGCTCCTCCAGCTCAGCCTGGACCCGCTGCCCCGTTTCCAGGACCTCTTCCACGGTTGGGCCGTACTTACGCTTCATGCGGAAGATGAGGTCCTGGCGTTGGCGGATTTCCTCGAGACGGGCTGGGTCGTTCTCCACACCAGCGGCATAGCTCCCCATGGCCTGGCCCGTTTCGGAAAGCAGATGGAAGGCCTCGGAGAGGGACTTCGAGGGCTCGAGGAGCTTTGGGTCTCTCTCACCAAGGCGTTCCAACGTTCGCTGGAGCTCCCCCAAACGATCGGCAACGGAGTTCTCGCTCTCGTAGAGGGCCTGATGAAGGGTCCTCGCACCGGCAGCCAGTTCCTGGGCACTCTCCAACCTCCTGGCCTCCTCTGCCAGAGCCTCTTCCTCTCCAGCGGCCAGGCCGGCTTGGTGGATCTCTTGGAGCTGGAATCGGAGAAAGTCTGACCGGGCCTCGAGTTCTCCTATGCGTGCACGCCGATCATCGAGCCCCCTCTGACGCTCTTGGATCTCCTTGTGGAACCGACGGACAGCGTTGGCCAGGCTCTCCACCTCGCTGAATGCATCAAGGATCCGGCGCTGTTCAGAGGATCTCAGGAGGCTCTGATGTTCGTGCTGTCCATGAATCGCAACCAGAAGTTCGCCCAGCTCCCCCACCGCCGAGGCTGTCGCTGGTGATCCGTTGATCCAGGCACGATTCCGTCCCTCCGTTGCTACCTCCCGACGGAGAATCAACACACCGTCTTCCGCTTCAAACCCGCTCTCCGCCAACTCCTGAAGGAGTGCAGGGTTCGAGGCGATGTCGAAGACGGCCTCCACCACCGCCCTGTCCCGGCCCTTTCGGACCACGTGTGCGGAGGCGCGGTCTCCCACGAGGAGTGAGAGGGCCCCGACAACGATGGACTTTCCAGCACCAGTCTCTCCTGAGAGGACATTCAGACCGGGATCCAGCGTCAATGACAGGTCGTCAATGACGGCGTAATCCCTGATCCTGAGTTCAATGAGCATGCCGGGGCGCCATCTGGAAGAAGTGGCTCGGAACGAATCGGAGGAATCTAGGCCAAACGTTGAGGGCTCTTCAATGGGTGCAGGGGGCCCCATGAAGCCGACCACCCCCCTCGGGCCCTGTGGCGTCACCCGAACCTGGCTCCTAGGCCTCACCGTGAGGGGGGATCGCCCAATTGAGCTTTTGGCGGAGGGTCGAGAAAAACGTCTGTCCTGGAAATCGGACGAGCTGTATCCGGGTAGAGGACTGCCGGATCACGACAGATTCCCCGATGGAGAGGTCGGCCCCTGCCTGGCCATCCACGGTAAGGACCAACGTTTCCATCTCGAGAGACTTGACCGTTACCGTCTCCTCTGCATGGATCAGGAGGGGGCGGACAGCAAGGGTGTGGGGACAGATCGGTGTGACGATAATACAGCCCATGGCCGGCGCAACGATGGGACCGCCGGCAGAGAGAGAATAGGCGGTGGATCCCGTGGGGGTCGCAACCACCACGCCATCCCCACTGATTCTCCCCACTTCTTCCTGTCCCTCCCCTTCCCCTACAAATAGGTCCACCCGTGTTACTCGGGCCATCCCACCCTTATGGATGACAAAGTCGTTCAGAGCCAGGTACCGCTCTCGCTCCACTCCATCGCCACCCAGAACAGAAGCCTCCAGGGTCGAGCGGGAGTCCAGCGTGTAATCTCCCTCCACCACCTTCTCCAGGGCATCGGCCATTCCGTCCACGCCCATGGATGTCAGGAATCCCATATGTCCCAGGTTGATTCCCAGAACGGGAACGTTCCTACCGGCCACCTGACGGGCGCCCCACAGGAGGGTCCCGTCTCCGCCCAGGGTAATAAGGAGGTCGATCCCATTCTCCAGCGTCCCCTCGACCTCGGGCTCAATGGGATCTCCGGGGGTGAGGACGTTCTGAAAAACAATCTGTATTCCGTGTTGATCAAAGAACGGGCGTAGCCCCTTGAGGACCTTCTGAACCCTGGGGTCCTGGGTTCTTCCCACCAGCCCCAAACGCCGGAACTGTCGCGAGTTTGGAGGCTCGCTGGCCATCAGGCTGTTTCCATGATCTGGGGGGCTTCCGGATGCTCCTTCCCCACGCCGTCCGCCATCATTCGTTGCAGATGTTCCGCGATTCCTTGGGCATCCAGGTCGATCTCTCTCAGGAGGGCCTCTCTCCCGCCGTGGGCCACGAACTGATCCGGGATTCCAAGAGTTCGGATCTGCAGTCCCAGGCCTTGGCGGCGCTCTTCAATTTCCCGAGCCAGATAGGCACCGAATCCATTCACGACGGCACCCTCCTCCACCGTGAGGATCCGCGTGTGGTTCCGAAGGATGCCAGAGAGCACAGCCTCATCCAAAGGCTTGAGGAAACGGCAGTTGACCACCGTCACCTCAGGTCCATCCTGAGATAGTGCATCCGCCGCTCGCATGGCTTCGCTGACCATGGTTCCGACCGCAAGCACAGCGGCATCGGCCCCCGTCCGGAGGATCTCCCATGTACCGTACTCCACCTCAGGGATCTCCGAAATATGCGGGACCGGGGCTGGAACCGAATCCCTTGGCCAACGGACTGACAGGGGCCCGGTCTTCAGTTTTACACCCAAACGAAGGAGGGCGAGCAGCTCGGACCCGTCTTTGGGAGCGGTGACGGTCATCCCGGGAACGGTAAGCATGTAGTTGATATCAAAGGTCCCGTGGTGTGTGGGACCGTCGGCACCTGCGAGGCCAGCCCGATCCATGGCAAAGACGACAGGAAGATCCTGTAGCGCCACGTCATGGACCACCCCATCATATCCCCGCTGCAAGAAGGTTGAATAGATGGCGACCACGGGTTTGATGCCTTCCGTGGCCAGTCCCGCAGCGAAGGTCACTCCATGCCCTTCGGCGATCCCCACATCGAAGAACCGCTCTGGGAAGGCCTTCTCGAATAGATCGGTGCTGGTCCCATCTCGCATACCCGCGGTGATGGCCACAACGTTCGGGTCCATCTCCCCCAGCTCCACGAGGCCCTGCCCAAAGACCTTCTGATACCGTGGCAGGCCGCCTCCACCGGGCTTGGCACTTCCGGAATCCTTGTCGAACGGTTTGGCGGCATGCCACTTGAAAGGATCCTCCTCTGCGAAGCTGAACCCCTTCCCCTTCTGCGTGAGAACGTGGACAAGGATGGGGCCTCGCATCCGGCGGACCGCACTCAGCCGTTCAACCAACGCGTCGAGATCGTGGCCTTCAATGGGGCCCACATACCGGAACCCCAACTCCTGGAATAACATCCCCGGCATGAAGATATTCTTGACGCTCTCGTCCACCTTGTAGGCGAAGTGCTCCATAGCGTCACCCAGGGTGCTGGGCACACGATGAATGAGATCCTTCACTTCTCGCCGGACCCTGTTGTAGACCGGGTTTGTGATCATGGAGGTGAGATACTTGTTCATGGCCCCCACGTTTGGGGCGATGGACATCTCGTTGTCGTTCAAGATCACGATGAAGTTGCGGCCCGAGTGGCCCGCATTATTCAGCGCTTCGTAGGCGAGCCCGCACCCCATGGCCCCGTCGCCGATTACGGCGATAACCGAGTTCTCTTCCCCTCGCAGATCCCGGCCCACGGCCATTCCCCAGGCCGCGGAAATGGATGTGGCGGCGTGTCCCGCACCAAAAGCGTCGTACTCTGATTCGTCTCTTCGGCAGAAGGGGGCGAGCCCGTCCTTCTTACGGATGGTCGGGAGCCGATCATTTCGGCCCGTCAAGATTTTGTGGATATACGCCTGATGCCCCGTGTCCCAGACAATCTTGTCTCGAGGGGTGTCGAAGACGTGATGAAGGGCGACCGTGAGTTCGGTGACACCGAGGCTTGCCCCAAAGTGACCACCCACTTGAGAGACCACGTCGATGTGACGGTCCCGAGCTTCCTTTGCCAACTGATGGAGCTCTTCGCGAGAAAGGGCCCGGATGTCTTTCGGTGATTTTATTCGATCGAGGAGAGCCACCTCAGAATTCTCCTTCCCATAATCAACCTAAAAATCAAAGCTAAAGGAATCGAGTACCTCGCGGCACCCCGATCCCAGGCCCCTTTGCCGGGCCATCCGGGGCCAAACCCAAAGAGGCCTAGCGCTTTCGCTCAACGATATAGTGGGCCAGGGCCTCGAGTTCCGGGGCGTTTAGTCCCCCGGCCCGTAAGGACCCCACGGCCTCCTCCACCAACTGTCTGGCCCTTCGGCTGGTCTCCTCCGGTCCGAATAGGGTGACGTAGGTCGACTTTCCGAGTTCAGCATCGGAAGGGATTTTTCCCAACGCCTCGGCATCCGAAGTAGCGTCCAGAAGGTCATCCGCGACCTGAAAGGCGAGACCGATGGATGCACCGTATGCGTCCAGAGCATCGAGGAATCGCTTTTCGGCCCGAGCGGTGAGGGCCCCCATACGAAGTGCCGCCCTGAGGAGGGCACCCGTCTTCTTGCGGTGGAGGTCATCCAACTCGTCGGCCGAAAGGGTCATGTCCTCTCCCAGAAGGTCGAGAACCTGTCCTCCGACCATTCCTCCCCCTCCGGCCGCTCGGGCAAGCTCAGCCACAAGCTCGCTTCCCACTCCCTCCGGGAGCCCGAGGTCGAGGGAGGCGATCCAAGCCTGGTAGGCGGCCAGGGGGATGAGGAGGGAGCCCGCTACCGTGGTCGGGCCCTCGCCATGAATCTTATGGGTGGTGGGTTCCCCTCGACGAAGATCCGCATCGTCCATGCATGGAAGATCGTCGTGCATGAGTGAGTAGGCATGAATGAGCTCAAGGGAGACGGCGACGGGATAAATGCCGTTGCCCTGTCCCCCTGTGGCCCTGTACGCAGCAACGCAGAGGATAGGCCGCAGTCGTTTCCCCCCGGTCAGGATCCCGTGCCGAAGTGCCGGTCGCACCTTCTCTGGAACCTTAGGAAGAAGGCGAGCCAGGGCATCCTTCAGGGCGGAATCAACCCGGCCCCTTTCTTCCGTCAGGAAGGTATGGAGATCCACAGGGGACCCTTCCTTTTTCACGCCTCGCCCTCCTCGAAGGCCTTGGTCCGCCCACCCTGTTCCTCCCCCAACAGCTCCTCCACCCGGAGTTCGGCTGCGGAGAGAGACGACTCGGCTTCCTTGACATGCCCCACGCCCTCCTCAAACAAAGCCAGGGCCTTGTCCAGCTCGAGGTCTTCCGTCTCGAGATGGCCAACGATCTCTTCCAACCGCCTGAGTCTCTCCTCCAGGGAAAAGCCCTCCCGGCGACTGCCTTCCTGGGCGCTGTCGGTCACTCGTCACCCCTTTCCTTCTCGATGTCTACGATTTCGCATTGAACACGGCCATCCACCACACGCAGGACGAACCGCGTATTGGGCTCGAATTCCTCCACGCTTCGGAGCACCCGCCCACCCCTCCCCAGGGGCACCGAGTACCCTCGTTGGAGTGTGGAGAGGGGGGATAGGGCCTCCATCTTGCCTGCAAGGCTCGCGAGACGGTCCCTATGACGTCGGACCGAGTTGGAGATGGTGCGGGAAAGACCTTCCCGAACCCGTTCCAACCTCGCCTTCCTGGGAGGGATCTGACTCCCTGCCAACCGTATCAGAGCTCGGTGGAGCTGACCCAGATCCCGGCGTTTTCCCTCTGTCAAACGTGCCCCGGCCCGGCGGATGCTTGCCTGCCCATCCGCAAGGCTCCGCCACTTCAGCTCCACACCTCTACGGAGCCCCCCGGCCAGGCGGTGTGCGGCATTGGAGAGGTACCGCAGGATCTCCTCCTTGTCGGCTGCCACCGCCTCTGCCGCCGCTGAAGGCGTGGGGGCCCGAAGGTCGGCCACGAGATCGGAGATCGTGACGTCTACCTCATGGCCCACCGCAGACACGACGGGAACGGGACATTCGGCAATGGCCCTGGCAACGGCCTCCTCGTTGAAGGCCCACAGGTCTTCGATGCTCCCACCCCCTCGGCCCACGATCAGAAGCTCCATCCCGTCCATCCGCCCCAGACGGTGGATGCCTCGGGCGATCTCCTTCGAGGCTCCATCCCCCTGGACCCGGGTGTCGGCCAGGACCACCCGAAGCCAGGGGGCCCGGCGCCTGAGGACGGTGAGGATGTCGTGCAGGGCCGCCCCGGACAGAGACGTCACTACCCCGATGGTCTGCGGGAACCGAGGAAGAGCCCGTTTCCTCTCCGGGGACAGGAGGCCTTCTCCCTCCAACTGCTTCCTCAACCTCTCGAAGGCCAGGCGCCACAGCCCCTCACCTTCCTCGTCGGCGAGGGTACGGGCCACCAGTTGGAATTCGCCTCGAGCCTCGTAGAGGGTCAGTTGCCCGAAGGCCCGCACCCGCATCCCCTCCTCCGGATCCATGGGGAGGCGAGAGGCATCCCCCCTCCACATCACACATCTGAGTTGAGCGGATTCATCCTTGAGGGAGAAATAACAATGGCCTGACCCGGCTCGTTTCCAGTTTGCCACCTCACCGGAGATCCAAAGGGGCGGGAGATGGTCATCCAGGAGGGCCTTGACTGCCTGGTTCACGGCCGAGACGGTCCAGACCTCGGGCTCCCCAGGCTCATGCCCCGCCGATTCCGGCTCAGACGGACCCGAAACGGTAGAGGAAAGGGCCTGGTCCTGTCCCTCTACCACTTCCCCTTCCTTCTCCTCAGAAGAAACCGGAGGGGGTGTCTTCCCCACCCCCTCCGGTTCTCCTTGGGAATCAAAAAGATCCAGGTTCACCACTCTCGTGTTGCCAATCCCGCGTCTCGAGGGCCGGTTACTCAGCGATCCCGGCCTGCCGGACGGCGGCGTCCACAGTATTTGCCATGAGCATTGTGATGGTCATGGGGCCCACACCCCCGGGAACCGGGGTGATGGCGCCGGCCACTTCCCTCACTTCATCGAAAGCAACGTCGCCGACCAGGCGCCACCCCCGCTCACGGGTGTCGTCATCAACGCGGTTGGTCCCGACGTCGATCACTACGGCGCCGGGCTTCACCATGTCGGCTTTTACGGTGTCCGGCCAACCAATGGCCACGATGAGAATATCGGCCATGCGAGTGAACTCACCCAGATCCGGAGTCCGGCTATGGCAGATCGTCACTGTGGCGTTCCCCCCTGGGGCTTTCCGGAGGAGGAGGGACCCCATCGGCCGCCCGACAATATTCGACCTCCCGACCACCACAACGTGCTTGCCTGAAGGGTCGTTGCCCGACCGCATGAGCATTTCCACGACGCCGGCAGGGGTGCAGGGAGCCAAAACCTCAGTTTCGCCGGTGGAGAGTTTACCGACATTCACCGGATGGAATCCATCGACGTCCTTGGCGGGGTCGATGGCCAGGAGGATCTTCGCCTCGTCTATGTGTTTGGGGAGGGGAAGCTGCACAAGGATGCCGTGAATGTCCGGGTCGGCATTCAGTCCCTCCACAATCCCCAGAAGCTCGTCTTCCGGTGTGTCGGCATCCAGAGTGAGCTGACGGGAATAGATGCCAAGTTCCTTTGCGGTCTTGTTTTTCATCCCGACATAGCTCTGGCTCGCCGGGTCCTCCCCCACCAGGACGGTGGCTAACCCCGGCACGAAGTCGTGCTTGTCTTTCAGCTCAGTGACACGGGCCGCAGTTTCGGCCCTGATGGTCTGCGCGATCTCCTTCCCAGAGATGATATCGGCGCTCATGATCGGATGGTCTCCCTTTCGACAGACAAGTCAAATTCTCAGGTTTGAATCGGTGTGGCCTCCACCGCCCTCTTTTCGCGGGAAAAGGTAACCCTTTCGGGCCTTTTTGGCTGCCCCGGAAAGCCCCGTCGGAGGGTCCTAGAGGGTCTCCATCACCCAGTCGGTCGGGAGGTCCATCCAGGCCAGGAGGTCCTCCCGATCCCAGAAGATCCGAACCGCACGTCGACCGCCTTTCTCTTCCCTGAGTCGTTGGTAAAGACGCGATATCCCCATCCCAAGCGCTTCGGAGACGAGAATCCCGATCCGGGTGGGGGTTTCTGTCGGATCGGTGGGTGCCGCGGCTGCGGCGACCTTGGAAAGACCTAGGTAGGTTATATCGAGGAGATCGGCGCCCGAAAGATCGAAAACCTCATCCCAACTCCGGAGACCCTTCTCAACGAGGAACTCCCTCACGTAGCTGGCGAGATCCTCATCGGTAACGACACCACGTCCATCCACCCAGAGAAGCGTCCGACCCGGATCGATGCGAACCTGGAGGGGCATTGGGCGCTACAGCCTTTGGTCGGAGGGTTCGACGGCCCCCATCAAAAACTATCGAGCGAAATCGACGGCTCGGGTTTCGCGGATAACCACAACTTTGATCTGGCCCGGGTATTGGAGTTCGCCCTCGATTTTCCGAGCTACCCCCTCCGAGATCTGCGCCATCTCCTGGTCGGAGACCTTCTCGGGCTGGACCATGACCCGGAGCTCCCGCCCGGCCTGGATCGCGAAGCAGCGCTCCACGCCTTTGTGCTCGGTGGCGATCTCCTCCAGCTTCTCGAGCCGCTTCACATACCCTTCGAACATCTCCCGGCGTGCGCCTGGCCGGGAGCCACTGATGGCATCGGCGGCAGTGACCAGGAAGGTCTCCGGGAAGTAGTGTGGTTCTTCATCGTGATGGGCCTTGATGGCATTCAGAACCACCTCGGACTCATTGTGTTTCTTGCACAAGCGCCACCCGAGTTCCACATGAGTCCCTTCATGTTCGTGGGTGAGGCCTTTCCCTACGTCATGAAGAATCCCCGCTCGTTTGGCAGCCTGGACGTCCAATCCCATCTCCGCCGCCATATTTCCGGCCAGGAAGGCTACCTCTCGGGCATGGCCGAGCTGATTCTGACCATAGGACGTCCGGTATTTCAGCTGGCCCAGGACTTTGACGATTTCGGGGTGGACGTTGTGGATCCCAAGCTCGTAGAGGACCTCCTCTGCTGCCTCAACCATCCCCTTCTCGACCTCTTTTCCACTCTTCGCCACCATTTCTTCGATCCGCCCCGGGTGGATCCGCCCGTCTTCAATGAGCTTTTCGAGGGCGAAGCGCGCCACCTCTCGCCTGACGGGGTTGAAGGCCGACAGGACGACGGCTTCGGGCGTATCGTCGATGATGACGTCCACCCCTGTAGCCTGCTCGAATGCCCGGATATTCCTGCCTTCTCGGCCGATGATGCGGCCCTTCATTTCATCGGAGGGGAGTTGGACCACGGAGACGGTGGTCTCCGCCGTCTGGTCAGCGGCCATTCGCTGTATGGAGAGAGCCAGGATCTTCTTCGCCTCCCGATCGGCTGTCCGTTGAGCCTCCTCTTTGATATCCCGGAGGTCCTTGCCGGCATCGGCCCGAGCCTGATCCAGCATGTCATCCATGAGTCTCTTCTTGGCTTCCTGTGCCGAAAGCCCTGCCAGCGCCTCCAACTTTGCCCTGGCTTCCTTCTCGAGTTCTTGAATATTTGAGGTCTTGTCCCGAACCGATTGCTCCTGCCGGTCCAGCTCGCGGGACCGGGTCTCTTGCCCAGCCTCACGCTCACTGAGGCTATCGAATTTCCGGTCGAGGAATTCAGACCGCTCGTCCAGGCGCCGTTCTAGGCGTTCGATCTCCTCTCTTCTGCGGTCCTCTTCCTTCTCCCAAGCCTCCCTCAGACGGAAACCCTCCTCCTTCCCCTGAAGAAGGGCGGTCTCCTTTAACTTGTCCGCCTCTTCACGGGCTCGATTCCGGATTTGAGTGGCTTCGTCCTTGGCCGCATCCCGCTCTTTCCGCTGCCGAGATCGCTCCCGGCCTCTTCCCAGGAGAAAACCTGCTACGGCGAGCACCGCGGCCACGGCCGCAAGCGCATATTCCAGGGGGCTCATCTATGCACTCCAGAAATCGGACGCATGGCATCCGAAAGGTGGGCGGTGGACTAACAATTCCCGGCACTTAAAACATCAGTACAGAGAAAGTACCGAAAGTTAAGCAAACAATAGGACTTGCGTCGTCAGGAACGCAAGAAATACGAGCAGAGGCCGTCCAGGATCCCCTTCAGGCTCCGCCTTCTCCATTCAGGTCCAGCTTCTCTTGCTGGTCAAGGACCAACTCCAGCTTCATGGCCAAGGCCTCCGCTCGAGTGGCTCCATCGGCGCGAAGGCCAGCCGCCTCCGCCTGTGCCTGGAACAGCTCGTCGGTGATTGAGAGGGCAGCCAAGATCGCGGCTTTGTGGCTCTCGATAAGGCCGAGCTGGTTCTTGATCTCAGTAATCCGGTCATCGACCCATTTGGCGCACCGGACGGTGTACTCCGGCTCCACATTGGTCCGGATGACATGATCCTCTCCGCCAATTCTCACGGTGACCGCAGACTTTTCCTTGCCATTCGCCATCAGGCCTGCTCCTCGAGAAAGCGGATTCGTGCCAGGAGCTTCTTGACCCCTTCCCTGCCCTTTCGCAAGCGTTCCGCCAGGACGCCGTTCTCATCTTCCAACTCTCTTAAACGGCTCAGGAGGCTCGATGGATCCTCCTCCCCCCCCGTGAACTTCCTGAGGAGGAGCTCCATCTCATTGGCTTTCGCTCGGGATGTCGACAGCTCGGCCCTGAGCCCTTCGACCCGTGAAAGGGCGGCGTTTACCGCCGATTCCAGACGGTCGAACGCGTCGATGTCCGGGCTTCCCCCCGGGCGGTCATCCTCTCGTTTCGACATCGAATTCCTCCCGTAGGGCGTCGGTGGCGGCTCTTACCGCCTGCTCTACGTCTTCATCGGTCAGGGTGCGTTCGCTGGACTGGAACCGAAGCCGGAACGCCACCGATCGATACCCTTCCGGAACACCCCTTCCCTCATATAGATCGAAGACTCGGAGATCCGCCAGCAAAGGTCCGGCGGTGGTGCGAATCAACTCCTCAACCTGGCGGGCCGGAAGCCCTTTGGGAAGGAGAAGGGCCAGATCCCGATCCACACCGGGGAAAGCGGGTAGCGGTTCGAACAAGGGCACCGGCTTCCGGGTCGGCACGGCAGGAAGCGTGAGCTCCGCAGCCCAGAGATCAGCGGCCCACGCCGGGGCGTCCACAGTCTCCGGGTGCACCCTTCCCATGTGACCCACCAC
>CBDUAX010000059.1:0-13280 GCA_965365235.1 uncultured bacterium | reverse complement strand
CCCCCGGCTCCCCCGGTGGCATCCGCCCCTTCCCCCGAACCGGTAGCTGCGGAGGGTTCTTCTTCTGAGGGCCCCGAGACCGCCGAGGACCGACTTCGGGCTCGTTCCACACCCGTGGTCAGGAAGATCGCGGAGGAACAGGGGATCGATCTGGCCCAGGTGAAGGGGACCGGTCACGCAGGCCGGGTGACCAAGCAGGATATCCTGGGATTCATAGAGGGTGGAGGAGCGGCTCCGGCTCCGGCGCCTCCTCCCACTGCCGCGGCTCCTCCGGCAGCTCCGGCTCCATCCGTGAGCGCCGCTTCGGATCTTTGGCACACCTTCTACTCCCAGGTTCAACACCCCGAGTTCCCCATCCGAGAGGCCGATCGGGTCGAGTCCATGGACAAGATTCGGCGTCTCACCGCGGAACACATGGTCCTGGCAAAGCGGGTGGCCCCTCATGTTCACTCCTTCATCGAGATCGACTTCACCCGGGTGGACGAGATCCGCCGGGCCAACAAAGCCCGGTGGGCCGACCAGGGCGCCAAGGTCTCCTTCACCGCCTTCGTGGTCTGGGCGGTCTCCAGGGTCCTCCGGGATTTCCCCACCGTGAACGGGACCATCTCGGGCAACAACTTGATCTTCCGCGGTAATGTGAATGTGGGGATCGCAGTGGACCTCGATCCGGGGTTGATCGTGCCCGTGATCAGGGACGCCGATGAGCTCAGCCTTGTGGGAATCGGGAAGAAGATCGTGGACCTGGCGGAGCGGGCCAGGAGCCGCCGGCTCAACCCGGAGGAAATCCAGGGAGCTACCTTCTCCATCACCAATCCCGGCGTCCTGGGTACCCTCTTCGGCACCCCTGTCATTCCCAAGGGCACCTCTGGGATCCTGGGCACCGGAGCCATCGAGAAACGGGTCGTCGTGGTGGAAGACCCGGCCACTGGGTCGGATGCCATGGCCATTCGAAAGCGATCCATCTTCACCCTGGGGTATGACCATCGGATTGTGGACGGGGCCGACGCCGCACGTTTCCTGGCGACGCTGAAGGAACAGATGGAGGCATTCCCGGAAGATGCCTGAGAAGGGGAACCCACCCCTGGAAGTACGGGTCCTCGGCACGGTCCCCTACGAGGAGGGGCTGACCCTTCAGGAAGAGCTGGTCCGGAAGCGCAGGAAGGGTGCGGTTCCGGACCAGCTCCTCCTTTTGGAGCACCCCCACGTGTTCACTCTTGGCTCCTCCTCACAGGAGGACCACCTCCTCATATCTCCCCAGGAGAGGGAAGAGAAGGGAATCCAACTCTTCGAGGCGGGAAGGGGGGGGGACGTGACCTATCACGGCCCCGGTCAGCTCGTCGGATACCCCATTCTGGATCTGAAGCCGGACCGAAAAGACCTGCACCGGTTTCTGAGAGACCTGGAGGAGGTCCTGATCTTGACTTTGCGAGAGTTCGGGATCTTTTCCCGGCGTGAGGAAGGTCTGACAGGTGTATGGGTACCCGCGGGGAAGCTGGCTGCCATCGGTGTGAGGGTTTCTTCGGGATGGATCACCTCCCATGGGTTCGCCCTGAATGCGGACCCCGAGATGGAGTACTTCTCCTCGATCGTTCCCTGCGGGATCTCCCACCGACCGGTGACCTCCATGGCTGCGCTTCTGGGGCGTCCCGTCCAACTGCCGGAGCTGTTTCCTGCCCTCACCAGGAGCTTTGGATCCGTCTTCCAACGAGAGGTTCTTGTTGTCTAGACAACAATCCGGCACCTGCTGATCCCGTTGAGGGGGAGGGGGTGACCCACCTTCTTTTTAAGATTCCCCTTCTGATTTTTTCCCTCAGGTTCGATGGATATACACGCATATCAATCTGTTTACAATACATGTAAACCGGTTGTTTATTCCATGGAATCCGTTGATTAAGGCTAATATATTTAAAGACTTACGGCATAATTCAGATTTTTCCTTCTCCCGGAAACAAACACCTTGACCTGGAGGCCGGAAAAGTGAATAATCTTCCTCGCATGCTTGATGCGGCCTGCAGAATCGATGGCGATGGTCATCCTCTTGCAGATCAAGTAAGCAAGCCAACGGGCGCGACGGCGTCGCGATGGCAGCCAGCCGGGTCTTGGAGCCAGGCTGGACGGCGGAGAGGTCGCTGGTCTCCGTCGAGGCCCCGCAAGCTTCGGGGCGCCTGAACCGCGGACCGCGCGGGAGAGGGTAAGGGGATGAGAGTTCGGCCGTCAGCACGCATGACGGATCCAAGAGCGAACCAAATCCTGCCAGCGGAACTAGAGAGCCCCGGCGGCTGCGTGCCGAACCGGGGCTTTCTTTTTTTTTGCCCTCTATCCGTTCTGGCCGGGGGGTAGGTCCTCGAAGAAGTCCAGGAACTGCTCCCGCTTCTCCCGCTGCTCTTCCAACCAATCTCTGAACCCCGAGGGCACCAGTCCTCCAGAGTCGATTTGGCCCTTTGCCGCCTTCACAGCCAGGTGGTTGGCATATTCGTTTCTGGGATGTCCCGCGTGGCCCCGGACCCATACCCACTCCACCTGATGTCGGCTTGCCGCGGCGTCCAGCTTCTTCCACAACTCCAGATTCTCCGGGGGACCTGCCTTCCGCTTCCAACCCCGGGCCTTCCAGTTCTGTACCCACTCCCTCATTCCTTTGACGAGGTACTGGCTGTCTGAAAAGAACCGGAGCTGGCAGGGGCGCGTCAGGAGTTCCAGGCCCACAATGGCACTCTGAATGGCCATGCGGTTGTTTGTCGTGTCCCTTTCCGAAACCCAATAGTCCCGGCGCTCGCACTCCGACCCCCGCCAGTATTCCACCAAACCACCAGCACCCCCGGGGTTCGCCCGCTCCTGGAATTGATTCCCCAGGCACGATTCGTCTGCATGGATGAAGACTTCGGGAAGTTGGGGCATGGTGACCATGGAAAAGGGGGGGCCCACTGTGGGGCTTCGGGGAGGCAATCGGGAACCGAACGGAAAAGATAGCCGGATGCATTGCTTGACGACCAGATCGGTGCCCCTACATTCCCGCCGAGCCTTTTCCCCACAAATCGAGCGATCTGTGACCGTTCCGCATCAATCCAACCGCGCCCGGCTCCTCCTGGAGGACGGAAGGGAGTTCCTCGGGAAAACCCTGGGTGCCCCCGGCACCGCCCTGGGGGAGGTGGTCTTCAACACCTCCATGACCGGGTATCAGGAAATCCTCACCGATCCGTCCTATGCGGGTCAGTTGGTGACCATGACCTACCCCCTTCAGGGGAACTATGGGGTCAATGAAGAGGACTCGGAGTCCTCCAGGCCTCAAGCGGCTGGATTTGTGGTTCGGGAAGCCTCCCGGATCTACTCCTCCTGGCGGGGACAGGAACCCCTGGACCTGTATCTCAACAAGCATGGTGTGGTAGGGATCGAGGACATCGACACCCGAGCCCTCACACGCCACATCCGGTCCTTCGGAGCCATGCGGGGGGCCATCGCTCCAGAATCCACCCCGGTGGAGGTCCTGGCCGCCATGGTGGATGCCCACCCCCACATGGAGGGCTTGGACCTGGCCTGTGGAGTGTCCACCGAAACCCGCTACGAGGTGCCGGCAGTAGGGGAGGAGCGGTTTCACGTTTTGGCCTACGACTTCGGAGTCAAGGCCCACTCACCCCGCCTTCTGGCGGAGCGGGGATGTCGGGTTACGGTCCTCCCTGCCGAAACCCTGGCGGAGGAGATCCTGGCTCTAGGGGCCGATGGGCTCTTCGTATCGAACGGACCTGGGGATCCAGCGGCAGTGGAGAAGGCCCAGGGGGCCATCCTGGGGTTTTCGGAGCGACATATCCCGGTATTCGGGATCTGCCTGGGGCACCAGCTCATCGCCCGTGCTTTCGGGGCCCGGACCTATAAGCTTCCCTTCGGACACCATGGAGGGAACCATCCGGTTCGCCGGCTGGAAGGGGGCGCGGTGGAGATCACGGCCCAGAACCACGGGTTCGCAGTGGAGAAGGATGAGGATGGGAACATCCCCGGGGCCCCTGACCTCCAGCTGTCCCATGTGAATCTCTATGACGATACCGTGGAAGGTGTGGCTCACCGGGACCGTCCGGTCTTTTCGGTTCAGTACCACCCGGAAGCGGCCCCGGGACCTCACGACAGCCGCTATCTGTTCGATCGGTTCGTGGCCCTGATGGAGGACCGGGAAGGTCGGGAAAGAGGCCCGTGAGCCCTGCCGAAACGAGAGGATCCGGACTCAGGAAGCGGGTTCTTTTGCACCAAGTGAGAAATGAGCCTTGACGTTTACCGCCGGATAGCGTTACCCTCTCTGCCCCCGTGTAGCCCGCAGGTCGTTAACTGGTCAGGGCCACACACTTAGAGCAACGTGGCGGTGCGGTAAAGGCCCGACCACACCCGCGTTTTCCAGGTTGGCTCGGAGGGGATTCCCCTCCCGGAGGAATGGATGACGAAGGCGGACCTAGTAGAGCAAGTCGCTGAGGCGATCGGCCCAGGAATCACCAAGAAAGACTGCGCTCTGGTGGTGGATGGGTTCCTCAATGCCGTCAAGCTGGCCCTTTCCCAGGGCGAAAACATCGAGATTCGTGGATTCGGGACTTTCAAGGTCCGGCAGCGGAAGTCCCGCATGGCCAGAAACCCCAGGACGGGGGATTCCGTGGAGGTCCCCTCTCGCTCCGTGCCGGTCTTCAAGCCGTCGAAACACCTCCGGGCCAAGGTGGCTGGCCCGAGCCGAGTCGGAGAGTTTTAAGGCCCACCAGCTGCAGGGCCGAAGGTCTCGGGGGCAGGCTCCTTGCCCCTGAGTCGTCCCACCAGAGTATTCAGGGCCGGGGTCGCTACACTCCCCGGCTCTTTGTTTTTTAACGAACCCTCAACCCCGAGCATCTTGTTGCAGTGAAGGAACACTCGTCCCAAGGGCATCAGCCCGATGAGGTGTTGGTCGAAAAAGCCCGGGCCGGAGACCCCCGGGCGATGGACGAGTTGGTGCGAAGGCATCATGCAAGTGCCTTTCGAGTGGCCCTGAGTATCCTGAGAGATGAAGACGGTGCGGCAGATGTGGCTCAGGACGCCTTTCTGAAGGCATTCAGAGGGTTGAAAGGATTCAGGGGGGAGGCTTCATTTCGGACCTGGCTTCTGACCATCGCAGGAAACGAGGCCAGGGGGGTTCTCCGGAAACTCGGGCGGAGGCGGGAAACGGGGTTGGAGTCCGCCGGACCGTTGGCGGCACCCCAGCAGGGACCGGACGAGAACCTTCAACAGACCCAGGAGACTGACCGGGTGAAAGAACTGCTGAAGGGCCTTCCGGAGAAACAGCGCCAGGCATTGACCCTGCGGATCTTCGAGGGGTTGAGCTTTCGGGAGATCGGCGGGTTGATCGGATCGAGTGAGGGTGCGGCTCGGGTGAACTACCATCACGGCATTCGCAAGCTCAGGGAGATGTTGGGATGACTGGAAAGGAATGCGAGGGCGTCCGGGAGCTTCTACCCGAACTGGTCCTGGATACGCTTTCCCCAAAGGAAGGGGACCGGATCCGGGAACATCTCCACGGTTGCGCCGAGTGCCGGCAGGAGATGGACATCGTCGGTGCGATCCATGCCTCCCGGCCGGAACCACCGGCAGGGTTGGAGCAGGCGATCCGAGACCGGGTCCGGAAGGAGATGGGCGTCCCGAACCAGAGAAGGGACCGAGGGGTGGTGATTCCCTTCCGGCAGAGGACGTTCCGGGTGCCGACATGGGGCCTTTCTGCCGCCGCGGTCCTGGTCCTGTCTCTCGGCATCGGAGTCGTCTGGAATGGTGAAGAACCGCCGGAGATGGATGAGGATCCGATCCAGGTTGTGGCCGGGGAGCCACTCCCCGAATCCTGGCTTTGGGATGATGGTGTGGTGGCCGGCGCTCCTGTCTATGATGGCCTTTCAGAGGAGCAGCTGCAGGCTCTGATCGAGGAGTTGGAAGGATGAGGCGGTATCTAACTGGCGTAACGGTTGCCCTTATGTTGGTCCTGGGCCCTACGGAGGTTCTGACTCAGGCCCGAGGCCAGGGTCAAAGGCAACGACAGCAACTGGTCCGTCGGGTGGAGCAGGGATTCGCCCGACTCGTGCAGGGCCAATTGGGATTGGACCCGACTCAGTTGAGCTCTTTGCAGGGGGTCATGCAGTCTTTCCGTGAAGACCGGCAGGGCCTGAACCAGGCCCAGGCAACTCTGAGGTACCGCCTCAGGGACCCCGGGCTGGAAGAGATGGACGAAGCCCAGGCCCGAGAGCTCCTGGCGGAGATGATTCGCGTTCAGGAGGCTGAACTGGAGCTGTATCGGAGGGAGCAGGAGAGTCTTCTGACGGTCCTCTCCCCGAACCAGCTGGTGCGGTTTTACCGGATCCGGGACGAGTGGGGTCAGCGACTGCAAAGGATGCGGCAAGGGGGGGGGGCTGGAGGCCCGCCGGGCCGTGGGGGCGTTGGAGGGGCTCCGGGGCTCGGCTCCACAGGGGGGGCATTCTTCTGACGGGAGCGGGGCCCGCGTTTTGGCTCCGTTGACCGGATGGCGCTCCGGGTCTACCCTTTTTGGGAGGGCATGCTGCCCTCCCTTTTTTTTCGTCCAAATCGAAATGTTGATTCGAATCTTGTTCTTTGCCTCCTACCGAGAGCTCCTTGGAACCGGAGAGTTGGACCTGAAACTCCCGGGCCCGGGAACGGTGTCCGATCTCCTGCAGGAGCTTTGGTCCCGACGAGAACCGTACTCCCTCCTTCCGGCAGCCCCTGTGGTGGCTGTGAACCGAGAGTTTGCCAACCCCTCCACCGAGCTGGCTGACGGCGACGAGGTCGCGTTGGTTCCCCCCGTGGCCGGGGGTTGATCCGTGACGTTGGTTGCCATCACCGAGGAAGCCATCCGGGCTGAGGACTTCCTGGCTGGCCTCCCGTCGTCATCCGATGGAGCCTTGGTGCTCTTCCTGGGAGTGGTGCGGGACCACCACGAGGGAAAGCAGGTGACAGGGTTGGTCTACGAGGCCTATCGGGAGATGGCTGAGGAGACCCTTCGAACCATCGCTGAGGAAGTGGTGAGGAAATTCGGTACCGACCGAATCGTGGCCAAACACCGGATTGGAGCCCTGGGAATCGGCGAGGTAGCCACGGCAATCGGAATCGCCACCCCGCATCGCGACAACGCGTACGCTGCTTCCCGGTATTTCATCGAGGAGATCAAGAAACGCCTGCCTATCTGGAAACAGGAGACGTACGCAGGAGGGGAAAAGCGGTGGCTGGGCGGCACCGTCCCCCCCGAACACCCCGGTGAGAGGGAGGAGGAACGATGACAGGCCAGGAGAAGAAGAACACGGATTCCATGGTCGATTCCTTCGGCCGAAGGGTGGAGTATCTCCGGATATCGGTCACCGACAAATGCAACCTCCGGTGCGTTTATTGTATGCCCGAGGAGGGCCTGCCATGGCTCAAGAAAGATCAGCTTTTGAGCTACGAAGAGATCCGTGACATCGTGGCTCTTTTGGCGCCCCTTGGGCTCCGGAGGGTCCGTCTGACCGGAGGGGAACCTCTGGTCCGAAAAGACCTTCCCCGACTGGTGGAGCTCCTGGCCCAGATCGAGGGCATCGAGGACCTGGCCATCTCCACCAACGGGGTCCTCCTCGACCGCCTTGCGGGGCCGTTGAAGGCCGCAGGAGCCACCCGGGTCAACATCTCCCTCGATTCATTCCGAAAAGACCGGGTGGACACCCTGGCCCGACGGGAGGGCACCTTCGAACGAGTCCTGGATGGGATGGCGGCGGCCGAAGCGGTTGGACTCCAGCCCATCAAGATCAACGTCGTCCTGATCCGGGGGAAAAACGACGACGAGATCCTGGACTTCGCCGAAACAACCCGGGATCGTCCCTGGCATGTTCGTTTCATCGAGCTCATGCCCACGGCCTCGAACCTGGAGCTCAGCGACCAGAACTTCTTCTCCTGTCAGGAGGCTCTGGCCCGCCTCCGGGGGTTCGACGAGCTGGAGCCGGTGGCGGGGCCGGAGGGAAATGGGCCCGCAACCTATTTTCGTTTTCCCGGTGCCCAGGGGACGGTGGGTGTCATCACCCCCATGAGTCACAACTTCTGTGACGACTGTAATCGTATGCGGCTGACCGCCGACGGAATGCTCCGACCCTGCCTTTTCGGAGCTCTCCAGACCAACCTGAGGGGACCCCTCAGGAGTGGGGGCGACCTCCTTCCACTGATCCAGGAAACCCTGCAGATCAAGCCGGAACGCCACGATCTGGTCGAAGGGAGCGACCTGGGGTCTGGCGGTCTTATCGCCCTTTCCCAAACGGGTGGGTGATTTTCCTCACACAAACCTCCTTAACCACGTTGACACCCCCCTGATCGGGCCCGTAGGTTCCGGCCAGAGTCCCTGTGTTTATTCCATTCCTGCGTACTCTGGGGAACCTTATGGTCAACAAGATTACGGTTATCGGTGGTGGGCATGTCGGAGAGAGCTGCTCTCTTCTGGCTAGCCAACAAGAACTCGCAAAAGAGGTCATCCTTCTGGACATCCTCGAGGGTGTCCCCATCGGGAAGGGCTTGGACCAGTGGGAGGCCGCTCCTGTCCTGGGATTCGACACCCGGGTAAGGGGCACCAACGACTGGGAAGACACGGCAGGCACGGACATCTTCATCATGACCGCCGGGGTGGCCCGCAAGCCTGGGATGGACCGGGAAGACCTGCTCAAGATCAATGCTGGAATCGTGAAGTCCTGCGCCCAGAACATGAAGAAGTACGCGCCGGACTCCATCATCATCGTGGTTTCGAATCCCCTCGATGTCATGGCTTACGTGGCCTTCGAGAATTCGGGATTCCCCCGGGAGCGGGTCTTCGGCATGGCCGGAATCCTGGATACCGCCCGTTTCCGCTCGTTCCTGGCCCTGGAGATGGACGTGAGCGTCGAGGACATCCAGGCCCTGGTCCTGGGTGGCCACGGGGACAGCATGGTGCCTTTGGTGAGCTACGCCTCGGTCAGCGGCATTCCCCTCACCTTCTTCCTGGACAAGGAAACTTTGGATCCCATCATCACCCGGACGCGGAAGGGTGGCGGGGAGATCGTCGGATACCTGAAGACGGGAAGCGCCTACTACGCTCCGGCCGCTGGTGCCGTCCAGATGGCCGAAGCCATCGTAAAGGACAAGAAGCGCATCTTCCCCTGCTCCTGCTACCTCCAGGGTGAGTATGGCCAGGAAGGCCTCTTCATCGGCGTCCCCTGCAAAGTCGGAAAGGGCGGGATGGAGGGGATCATTGAAGTGCCCCTTTCCGAGGATGAGAAGGCCGCGTTGGACAACAGCATGAATGCCGTCAAGAAAACCATGGGCGAGCTGGCCAACCTGGACTACTAGCACCATCCGTCTGGGCTCGGTTTGGGCGCCTGAACCCAAGGGTCGGGGGAGGGAGGCTCAGCACGCTTCTTGCGGCATACACCAAGGTCACGCCAGTGGGGTGGCCCCGGAACACCGGGGCTGCCCCCTCCTTAGGCTACCTGAGCACCGGGAGACACGATGCGTGGGGTCATAAGTCTCTACCGTACCTCGGTGGGGAAGAAATTCTACATGGCCATTTCGGGGGCGATCCTCATCGGATTCCTCGTGGCCCACATGGTCGGCAACCTGAAGATGTACATGGGTGCCGATGCCTTCAATCACTACGCGGAGTTCCTGAGAGAGGTGGGGTATCCCATCCTTCCCCACATGGTGGGCCTCTGGATCTTCAGGGTGGTTCTTCTGGCCTGTGTCGGCCTTCACATGCTCTCGGCGTGGCAGGTCTACACCCAGAGTCGAAACGCCCGGGGGAGCAAGTATAAGAAGGAAGAGTCCCTTTCCTTCGCCTATGCCTCCCGGACCATGCGCTGGGGTGGGGTGATCATCGCCACTTTCGTGATCTACCACATCCTTCACTTCACGACCGGCGCGGCCCATCCACAGTTCGAACACGGTGCGGCTTACGAAAACGTGATCATCGGATTCCAGAATCCCCTGGTCATCGCCTTCTATCTCCTGGCCCTGGTCATGGTGACCTTCCACGTCTACCACGGGCTCTGGAGCGCTTTCCAGACCGTGGGGGCCAACCATCCCAAGTACAATCCCTTCCGGAGGCCTCTGGCCCTGGCTCTCGCTCTCGCCCTTCTCCTGGGCTTCCTGACTGTCCCCGTTGGTGTGGCAATGGGAACGTTGGATCTGGAAGCGGGCGGGATTGCCGACGCCACACCCGCGGAATCGGTTCACGAATCGGCTGGGGGGGAATAGAGAAATGGAACTCAACGCAAAGATTCCGTCCGGCCCCATCGAGCAGCACTGGACCAAGCACCAGTTCGAGATGAAGCTGGTCAACCCGGCCAACAAGCGGAAATACAACGTGATCGTCATCGGCTCCGGGCTTGCCGGCGCCGGCGCCGCCGCCACCATGGGAGAGCTGGGCTACAACGTTCGGGTCTACACGTACAACGACTCGGCCCGCCGGGCTCACTCCATCGCAGCCCAGGGTGGGATCAACGCTGCCAAGAACTATCAGAACGATGGAGACAGCGTCTTCCGTCTCTTCTACGATACGGTGAAGGGTGGGGACTTCCGCTCCCGGGAGTCCAACGTCTACCGGTTGGCCGAGGTCAGTGAGAACATCATCGACCAGTCCGTGGCCCAGGGCGTCCCCTTTGCCAGAGAGTATGGGGGCCTATTGGCCAACCGCTCCTTCGGTGGGGCACAGGTCTCCCGGACCTTCTACGCCCGGGGTCAAACCGGGCAGCAACTCCTGTTGGGATGCTATCAGGCACTTCAGAAACAAGTTCATGCTGGAAATGTTAAAGTCTTTTCCCGTCATGAGATGATGGAAGTAGTCGTAGTCGGTGGTGTAGCAAAGGGTGTGGTGGTCCGAGATCTGGTGAGTGGACGGATCCACTCCGACTCGGCCGACGCCGTGGTCCTGGCCACCGGTGGGTATTCGAACGTTTTCTACCTCTCCACCAACGCGAAGGGGTGCAACGTCACCGCGGCCTGGCGGGCCCACGTAAAGGGGGCCGGCTTCGCGAACCCCTGCTACACCCAGATCCACCCCACCTGTATTCCGCCCTCGGGAGAGGAACAGTCGAAGCTCACCCTCATGAGCGAGTCCCTCAGGAATGATGGCCGGATCTGGGTCCCGGCTCAGGAGGGGGACACCCGGGCAGCGGGTCAAATCCCCGAAGGGGAGCGTGACTACTATCTGGAACGCTTCTACCCCTCATTTGGGAACCTCTCCCCTCGGGACATCTCGTCCCGCCGGGCCAAGGAGATGGTGGACACGGGGCACGGGGTCGGAGAGCTCAGGAACGGGGTCTACCTGGACTTCAAGGACGCCATCGACCGCCTCGGGGAGGGGGCCATCCGGGAGCGGTACGGGAATCTCTTCTCCATGTACGAGAAGATCACCGGCGAGGACCCCTACAAGGTGCCGATGCGCATCTATCCGGCCCCCCACTACACCATGGGCGGGCTCTGGGTGGACTACAACCTACAAACGACCATCCCGGGCCTCTTCGCTGCCGGTGAAGCCAACTTCAGCGATCATGGGGCCAACCGCCTCGGGGCCAGCGCGCTCATGCAGGGGATGGCTGACGGATACTTCGTCCTGCCCCTGACCATCGGTGACTGGCTGGCCAGGGTCACACCCTCCGACACCTCCACCGACCATTCGGCCTTCAAGGACGCCGAAAGGGCGGTCAAGGAGAAGATGGACAGCCTCCTGGCCGTTGGAGGGAAGACCTCTGTGGACACCTTCCACAGGCGTCTCGGGAAGATCATGTGGGACAACTGCGGCATGTCACGGGAGGAGACCGGCTTGAAGGCGGCCATCAAGGAGATCGGCGAGCTGCGGGAAGAGTTCTGGAGCGATGTCCGGGTCCTGGGAGATGGAGAGTCCTTCAATCAGTCCCTGGAGAAGGCCGGACGGGTGGCAGACTTCATGGAGTTCGGGGAGGTCATGTGCTACGACGCCTTGGCTCGGGACGAATCCTGTGGGGCTCACTACCGAGTAGAGCATGTCGACGAGGAAGGAGAGGCGAAACGCGACGACGAGAACTTCGCCTTCGCCTCCGTCTGGGAGTACAAGGGAGTTGGAGAGGAGCCGGCACTCCACAAGGAGGATCTGGTCTTCGAGAACGTGGCCCTCTCCACGAGGAGCTATAAATAATGGACCTCACAATTCACGTTTGGCGGCAGAACGGCCCCTCCGACAAGGGACGCTTCGAGACCGTTCCGGCCAAAGGCATCAGCTCACACATGTCCTTCCTGGAAATGCTGGATGCGGTCAATGAAGACCTCATCAACGCTGGGAAGGAACCCATCGCATTCGATCACGACTGCCGGGAAGGGGTCTGCGGGACCTGCGGCATGATGATCAACGGGGTGCCCCACGGACCCTTGGAGCAGACCACGGCCTGCCAGATCCACATGCGGCACCTGAAGGGGGCCACGGAAGTCTGGATCGAACCCTGGCGGGCCACGGCCTTCCCGGTCATCAAGGACCTGGTGGTCGACCGAAGCCCCATGGATCGGATCATCGAGGCCGGTGGGTACGTCTCGGTCCGCACTGGAAGCGCCCAGGACGCCAACGCCACGCCCATCAAGAAGATCGATGCGGACATGGCTATGGACGCGGCCATCTGCATTGGGTGTGGCGCGTGCGTAGCGGCCTGTCCCAATGCCTCGGCCATGCTCTTCACTTCGGCCAAGGCCTCCCACCTGGGATTCCTGCCCCAGGGCCAACCCGAGCGGTATGAGCGGGCTTTGAACATGGTCAGGGTCCACGACGAGGAGGGGTTCGGGAACTGCACCAACCACGGTGCCTGTCAGAACGCCTGCCCCAAGGGAATCAGCGTGGACTTCATCGCCCGGCTGAACCGGGATCTGGTGAAGGCCACCTTGACCTACAAGCCTTACGAGATCAAGGCGGTCTGAGGGGCGGGGGGGCTACCATTGCCGGTGAGGACTCCACTCCTCACCTTCGGAGGGCCGATCCTTCGGGGTCGGCCCTCTCCATATTCTTCCCCAGGAGTTTTCCATGCTCACGACCCGCTCTCGTGCCCTCTCCGCCGGTCGACTCTTTCTGACCGGTGCCGCCATGGCCCTTTCCTCCTGTGCCACCGGCGGGTCGGGGTCTGGGACCGGTGAGCCCACCGAAGTCGACTTCGCCCCGGAGTTGGGCATCTACCTGAGCCAGATGACTCAGACCCCCGATGGCCTCTACTTCCACGACCTGGAGGTGGGGACAGGGGAGGAGGCATAGCTCAACGACCGGGTGACCATCCACTACAACG
>CBDUAX010000058.1:0-13388 GCA_965365235.1 uncultured bacterium | reverse complement strand
GCGGAAACAACACCCTCAAAGACTATTGCGACTACGTGCGCAACGACCTCATGGGGATCACCCGTGAGGACCTGGTGGCATCCATCGCCCGCCACGTGGACAACACGGTCCATACCTTCGAGAAGTGGGGTCTCCCCATCTGGAAGGACGAAGAAGGGAACTACGTCCATGAGGGCCGTTGGCAGCTCATGATCAACGGTGAGTCCTACAAGGTCATCGTTGCCGAGGCGGCCAAGAACGCCCTGGCCGAGGCCGGTGGTGAGTATTTTGAGCGGGTCTTCATCACCCACCCGCTGATGAATGGCAACAAAGTCGTGGGCGCAATTGGGTTCAGCACCCGCGAAGACAAGATCTACATCTTCAAGGCCAAGGCCACGCTGGGGATCATGGGCGGCGCAGTGCACGTCTTCAAACCCCGCTCCACCGGTGAGGGCTTCGGCCGCTCCTGGTATCCTCCGTTCAACTCCGGTTCCAGCACGTTCTTCCATGCGTATGCCGGTGCCGAGCTGACCTGCCAGGAAGTCCGTTTCATCCCCGTCCGCTTCAAGGACGCATATGGCCCCGTGGGCGCATGGTTCCTCCTCTTCAAGTCCATCGCCACCAACGCGTATGGCGGGAACTACATGCAGGACAACGCCTACGAGCTGGACAAGTGGGAGCCCTACGGGAAAGTGAAGCCCCGGCCGGCCAACATCCGGAACTGGCTCATGATGATGGACGTTGCCGAGGGTAAGTCCCCCATCTACATGCAGACCGCCGACGCAATCCAGGCCATCGCTGAGAAGGCTCCCGACGAGAAGGCCGCCAAGAAGAAGCTGAAGGAACTCGAGGCGGAAGCATGGGAAGACTTCCTGGACATGACGATCTCCCAGGCGATTCTCTGGGCCGCCACCAACGTGGAGCCCGAGAAGAAGCCCTCCGAGATCATGGCCTGTGATCCGTACTTTATCGGGTCCCACTCCGGTGCCAACGGTGCCTGGGTTTCCGGTCCGGAAGATCTCCAGACCGCCGAGACCAAGGACGAGTACTTCTGGGGTTACACCAACATGACCACGGTGGAAGGCCTTTTCGCCGCTGGTGATGCTTCCGGTGCCTCCAGCCACAAGTTCTCCTCCGGGTCCTTCACCGAAGGTCGTATCGCTGGTAAGTCCGCCATCAACTACATCCTGGACCACAACGAAGCACCGGTTCTGGACGACGCGCAGGTTGAGGCCCTCAAGGCCGAGATTCTCAAGCCTCTCGACATGTTCGAGGAGCACAAGAACGCCACGACCGATCCTGAAGTGAACCCGAACTACATTCGGCCCCGCCAATTCATGTACCGTCTGCAGAAGATCATGGACGAGTACGCTGGTGGCGTATCCTCCCAGTTCCAGACCAACGACAAGCTCCTCGAGCGGGGGCTGGAACTCCTCAAGATGCTGAAAGAGGACCAGGTGAACCTGGCGGCCAACAGCCTCCATGAGCTCACCCGGGCATGGGAAGCAACGCACCGGATGTATCAGGGCGAAGCCCACGTGCGGTCCATCCTCTTCCGGGATGAAACCCGCTGGCCCGGTTACTACTTCCGCGCCGACAAGCCCAGCATGGACAACGACAACTGGCTGGCTTTCTGCAACTGCAAGTATGACCGGAATACGGGCGAGTGGGAGATGATCAAGCGCCCGGTCAAGTACATCACTCAGTAGGACCCAGGGACCTCCGGGACTCTCGGGAGCACTCGCTCCCGGGAGCCGGAACCCGAAAGCAGGATCCCGGCCCGCGGGGTCTCATCAGCCTCGCGGGCTCCTGCTGGGAGCAACGAAACGACCCAGCATATTTCGATGGCAGGACGGCAGTTGGAGGAAGGTGGTAGAGCAGGATGAGTGAGAAGGCAGAGACGTGCCCCCACTGCGGGGAAAAGTTGAATAAGTGGCTGGTTCCAGATGACGCCACGTGGGACGACGAGTTCTTTCTCGTCTGCTTCAACAATGAATGCCCCTACTACAAACGGGGCTGGAAGTGGATGAAGGAACAGTACAGCCAAAATGCTTCGTACCGGTATGCCCTGAATCCGAACACAGGTGGCTCCCTGATGATCCCGGTCTGGGATGATGAGGCCACACGGCAGATGATCGTGGATGATTCGGGCGGTGGATGCGGATGAGGAAGGAGTGGCCGAATGAGTGATGATGGGAAGAACGCCCCGGAGGGCGATCAAAGAGAGTTACTGAAAGAGACAATCCTGGAGGATCATACCCGCCTGGGTCCGGACGACACTTTCACGTTTGGGTGCTTTCCGGGCATCTCCTGTTTCAATACCTGTTGCTCAGACGTCAACATCTTCCTCTCCCCTTACGATGTCCTCCGCCTGAAGCAGCGTCTGGGCATCTCTTCCACCGAATTCCTGGAAAAGTACACGCTCCTTCCGGTCCAGAAGGACATGACCGTGCCTGTCGTTCTGCTGAAGATGCAGGAAAACGAGAAGAAGGCCTGTCATTTCGTCACGGATCAGGGGTGTGGCGTGTACACGGATCGGCCCTGGCCCTGTCGGATGTACCCGGTGGGATTGGCCTCTTCCAGAGACACGGAGGACGGGTGGCGGGGTGATCGTTTCTACTTTCTCCTTAAAGAGGACACCTGCCTGGGGCACCAGGAGGCCAGAGAGTGGACCGTCCAGGAGTGGATGGACGACCAGGAAGTCGATGCTTACGAGGAGTGGGGTGAGGCCTACAAAGAGCTCTCCCTTCACAAGTTCTTCGAGGACGGGCTCGTGTTGCCGCCCGAGAAGATGGAGATGTTCTTCAACAGCACCTACGACCTGGACAAGTTCCGGGAATTCGTATTCGGTAGCTCGCTCCTGGACAGGTTCGAGGTGGACGAGGACCTGGTGGATCGGATGAAATCAGACGACGAAACGCTCCTCCGGTTCGGGTTCCTCTGGGTTCGGTTCGCCCTTTTCGGTGAGCCCACCATGAAGATGCGTCCCGAAGCCGCCCAGGCCGTCCAGGAGAAGATGGAGAAGAAGAAACAGGCCAACACCGAACCTTCCGAAAAGGAAGCTCCATGAGCGGTAACGGCGGACGGGGGGGGATCCTCGTCATTGGTGGCGGAATCAGTGGTTTGACCGCTGCGATAGAAGCTGCAGAAGCTGGGGCCGACGTTACGCTGGTAGAGAGAGAAGCCTATATAGGTGGTCGGGTAGCCCGGACCAACCTCTACTTCCCAAAGATGTGCCCCCCCACCTGTGGCCTGGAAATCAACCTGCGCCGGGTGAAGACCAATCCCCGGATCCGGACTTTGACGCTCTCCACGGTTGAAAGCATCGAGGGGGGACCGGGGAACTACAAGGCCACCATCAAGAAGGCTCCCCGATTCGTCAACTCGAAGTGCACGGTTTGTGGGGAGTGTGTGGATGTCTGCCCAGCGGACCGCCCAGACGCCTTCAACCTGGGGCTGAGCAACACGAAGGCGGTCTACCTCCCCTTCGACATGGCCTACCCCGCCCGGTTCGCCATCGATGGAGATGCCTGCCTGGGCGCCAACGAGTGCGGGAAGTGTGTGGACGCCTGCGTATACGGCGCCATCGACCTGGGGATGGCCGAGGAGACAGAAGAGATCGAGGTGGATGCGGTGATCTGGTCCACCGGTTGGTTTCCACCCGATGCCACCCAATTCGAAGGGCTGGGCTTCGGCCAATTCGCCAACGTGATCAACAATGTCACGATGGAGCGACTGGCAGCGCCGAACGGGCCGACGGACGGGAAGATCCAGCGCCCCTCCGATGGGAAAGCCCCGGAATCGGTGGCCTTCGTCCAGTGCGCAGGATCCAGGGACGAGAACTACTACGGTTTTTGCTCCGGCGTCTGTTGTGTCGCCTCCCTGAAGCAGGTTCGGTACGTGAGAGAGCAGTGCCCGGACGCCCAGATCTACGTCTTTTACATCGACATCCGGGCACCCGGTCGCCTGGAAGACTTCTATACGCAGGTCAAAGACGACGAGAAGCTCGCACTCGTGAAAGGGAAGGTCGCCAACATCACCGAGGACTCCGCCACCGGGAATCTGACGGTTGAAGCAGAGGATGCCCTTAGTGGCCAGAAGGTGGCTCAGCCTGTGGATCTGGTGGTACTGGCGACCGGGATGATCCCCAACGGCATCGGGGATACCCGAGTGGAGGGTGGGGTCTCCCTGGACGAGCATGGATTCGTGGCGCTTGAACAGCCCAGGGGATATCTGGCCGCAGGGGCTGCAAAACGGCCCGTAGACGTTGCGGCCTGCAATCGAGACGCCACAGGCGTCGCCCTCAAGGCCCTAACCCTCGCCGCGGAGTAACCTCATGGACAAGAAGCTTGCCGTTTACCTCTGCAAGGGGTGCGACATCGGCGGCGCTCTGGACATGGATGCGCTGAGCGAGGTCGCCACTGACGAGTACAAGATCGAGATCTGCAAGGATCACGATTGTCTTTGCAGCGACGAAGGCCGGACCCTCATCGCCGAGGACGTAAAAGAGGGCGTGAGCAGCGTGGTTGTGGCCGCCTGCTCTCCCCGGTTCATGGAAGACGCCTTCGCCTTCGATGGAGTCCTCACCACCCGGGTAAACCTTAGAGAACAGGTGGTTTGGACCCACGAGCCCAACGACGAAGACACAGACATGATGGCCCGGGACTACCTCCGCATGGGGATCGTCCGTGGCCAGAAGGCAGGTCTTACCGAGCCCCTCGAGGAGGAGATCGATAGGACTATTCTGGTGGTGGGTGGGGGCGTGACGGGCCTTACCGCAGCGCTGGACGCCGCAGCCAGCGGAAGTGACGTGGTCCTGATCGAGAAAGCCGACGAGTTGGGCGGTTGGATGGCCAAATGGGCGAAGGGAATTCCACATGCGAATCCCTCGGCCGGCCCCCAGCCCCTGGATATCGCAGAGTTGGCCGCAGCGGTTCTGGGCCACGAGAAGATCGAAGTCCGCACGGGAACCAGTATCGCTTCTGTGGCCGGAATGCCGGGCCAGTTCGACGTCACTTTGAAGGGTGAATCCGAACCCTTCCGTGTCGGGGCCATCGTTCAGGCCACCGGCTGGCAGCCTTACGATGCCGGCAAGCTCGGGCATCTGGGGTACGGCGTTCTTCCGGATGTGGTTACGAACGTTCAGATGGAACAGATGCTGGCGTCCGGCACCCTGACCCGGCCCAGTGACGGGAGACCCCCGAAACGCATCGCTTTCATTCAGTGTGCTGGATCCCGAGATCAGGACCACCTGCCCTACTGCTCGGGCGTTTGCTGCCGCGTGAGCATCAAGCAGGCTCTCCTGGCCCGGGAAATGGCTCCGGACTCGGAGGCCTACGTCCTTTATAAGGACATCCGGAGCCCTGGCCAGTACGAAGACTTCTATAAGAGAGCCCAGGAAGACCCTGGGATTTTCTTCACCAAGGCCGAAGTCACCGGATGCCGGAACGGCGGTGGAGCCGTGAAGGTGGCGGCGGAGGACTCTCTCCTGGGCGGGAACATCGAGGTCGAGGCCGACCTGGTGGTTCTGGCCACGGGAATGGTCCCGCGCTCCGCTGACGGCGAGCTGATTCGTCAGTTCGTGGACGCCAAAAAAGTGGTGGCCAAGGGGGAGGAGGGGGCCCAACTGGAGAACGCCAAGGTTGCGGTGGAGGAGCTGGGATATCTGGAGGACGCCGAGATTCTGAACCTGGGATACCGCCAGGGTCCGGATCTTCCTGTCTTCAAATATGGATTCCCCGATTCCCACTTCATCTGCTTCCCCTACGAGAGCCGACGAACCGGGATCTATCCCACCGGGTGTGTACGGGCTCCACAGGACGCCCAGAGCTCAAAGGAAGACGGATCAGGAGCGGCGCTCAAGGCCATCCAGGCGCTGGAGGTCACCGCCCGAGGGGAGGCGGTCCATCCCCGCTGGGGGGACATGTCCTTCCCGGACTTCGCCCTGCAACGGTGCACCCAATGCAAGCGCTGCACTGAGGAATGTCCTTTCGGAACCATCAACGAAGATGAAAAGGGGACGCCCCAGCCGAACCTCACCCGATGCCGCCGCTGCGGAATCTGCATGGGCGCTTGTCCCGAGCGAATCATCTCTTTCAAGGATTATTCTCCCGAGATCGTGGGATCCATGATCAAAGCGGTGGATATCCCGGACGAATTCGACGAAAAACCCAGGATTCTAGGGCTCCTGTGCGAGAACGATGCCTACCCGGCCATGGACGCCGCGGGATTGGCCCGGATCAAACACAGCCAATGGATCCGGTTCGTCCCGGTTCGGTGCCTGGGCTCGGTGAACACCGTCTGGATCGCGGATGCCCTCTCAAGCGGCTTCGACGGGATCCTGCTGATCGGGTGCAAGTCTGGAGACGACTATCAGTGCCACTTCATCAAGGGCTCGGAGTTGATGGAGACCCGAAGTGGAAACGTCCAGGAAAAGCTCAAGCAGCTGGCGCTGGAAGAGGAGCGGGTTCAGATCGCCCAGCTCCCAATCAACGAGTTCGAGAAGCTCCCGGAGATCGTGAACGCCTTCTCCGAGGAAATCGAAGACATCGGACTGAACCCCTTCAAGGGGTTCTAAGGCCCGCCCAAAGGCTGGGGCGAGTCCAAATAGATGGAGGCGTACATGGCTGAAGCCCTGCTTCTTAAGCCCGATCGGGAGTTCGTCGAAGAGGTCATCACCGCCGGAGGCGGAGACCTCAAGAAGTGCTTCCAATGCGCCACCTGCTCGGTGGTTTGTGGTCTTTCCAACGATTCCAGCCCCTTCCCCAGAAAGGAAATGATCTGGGCCCAGTGGGGATTGAAAGACCGGCTGATCTCAGACCCCGACATCTGGCTCTGCCACCAGTGCAACGACTGCTCCCAGCGCTGCCCAAGGGGCGCTCGCCCTGGGGACGTTCTTGCAGCGGTCCGGCAGAAGTCCATCGAGCACTACGCCTTCCCCTCCATCATGGGGAAATGGGTGAATTCCATCAAAGCTGCACCCCTCATGCTGGTCTTGATCCCGGCGCTCTTGATCGCCGGGGCACTTCTGGTCCGAGGCCCCATCGAAGCAGCGTTCCCCTTTCTGGTGGGGGAACATGCCCACGAGTTCTACGGCAACTTCTTTCCCCACTGGCTCCTCATCGCGTTCTATACCTCCCTCACCTTGATGACCTTTGGAGGCCTTATCGTGGGGCTCTTCCGGTTTTGGGGGGGGATGAAAGGCAACGATGCGGCCATGGGGAGGACCGGACCCATGGGAGGGTTCATTCCGAGCGCCATCAAGGCAGTGGCCGCGGTCTTCACCCATGGGCGGTTCGGAAAATGCCAGGACCAGGCCGCTCGGAAGGCCAACCATCTCATGGCGTTCTACGGGTTCCTGGCCCTCTTCATCGTTACCACGTGGGCGGTCATCGACATTTATGTCATGCCTTACCTGGGCGTGGCGACGATGTACCCCTTCGACCTTTCGCATCCGATGAAGATCCTGGGCAACGTGGGCGGGATCCTGCTCATCGTCGGGGCATCCCGTGCGATCCTCCACCGACTGAACGCCCCGAAGGACGGAAAACACCAGAGCACCTCCTTCGATTGGGTGTTCGTATGGCTACTCCTGTTGGTGGGTGTCACCGGGTTCGCCGTTGAGATCTTCCGCTTCGTAGCCGAAGGAGCCACGGGAGCCGAAGCCTACCTCAGCGGTTACGCGACTCCGGCTTACAGCGTGTACTTCGTGCACCTGGTGGCCGTTTTCGGACTTCTGGTCTACCTGCCCTACTCCAAGTTTGCCCACATGTGGTACCGAGGTGTTGCCATGATCTACGCCGAAGCCACGGGCCGAACGGGGGAGCGGAGGGCTCTGGTCCGAATGGCTGGGGCGGAGGGGTAGGAGGTTCGAGGCCGGCCCCCTCCAGGGCAGGCCCAAGAATGCAAAAAAGGCCTCCAGCAGCAGGGCCTTACAGGATTGGGAAGAGGAGAGAGCGCAAGAATGGACCTCATCACCGTCACCAGGGATGAAGGCCTGAAGTTCAAGGTCCAGATCCGGGACCATGTCATCATGACGGATATGGCCCTGAATGAGGGCGGGACCGACGGTGGCCCCGCCCCGGTCGAGTTCCTCGGCGCAGCGGCAGGAGCCTGCCTGGCTACCATGGTGCAGGCCTATTGCGACTCCCGAGGCTACACCGATGGGGACGTCTCCGTGAGCCTGACGCTGGAGTTGGTGGACAACCCGAATAGGGTGGCCGGTCTTGTTTTGGATGTGGAGCTCCCGAAGGACGTGCCCGAGGGAGACAAGGAAAAGCTGAAGAAGATGGCTCTGCGGATGCCCGTGCCGGCGACATTCCGGGGCGAGCCCCGAATCGATATCGAGATGCTTTGACGCGCATGGGATTGGGGCTCCCCCTGTCCTGTGCGACCACAAAGCCCCTGAGGGGGCAGAGATATTGGAGGATTTACCATGGAGATGGTGGAACTCGGCGGTAAGCAGGTTGAGATCGACGAAGATGGCTTCATCCAGGATCCTGACGTTTGGGACGAGGCCGTGGCCCTGAGTCTGGCCAAGACCGAGGGTGTGGATGAGCTGACGGAGACCCACTGGAAGCTCGTGAACTACCTCCGGGACTATTACCTGGAATACAACATGGCTCCCATGATCCGGAAGCTCTGTAAGCAGACCGGACTTTCCCTGAAAGAGGTCTACGAGCTCTTCCCGAGTGGGCCTGCGAAGGGTGCCTGTAAAGTGGCTGGGCTGCCGAAGCCCACGGGCTGCGTCTGAGTCGAGACGTCGGAGCGCTCCGGCCGGGCCGGAGCGCTCCGATCCCCCTCCCATCCCGGTGGATGGCGGAGGGGGATCCTGGCCCGGTGGCCTTCTCCGGCTGACGGGCCGAGCAGACGAATGTGCGGACTGAATCGGGAGTGTGCGCGGTGTTGATCGGGGATCTGCTGAGGGATAGAACGGACACCATCGTCGGACGGTGGGTGGAGGCGACCCTCTCCTCCTACTCTCCCGATGCTGCCGCAATCTTCCAAAAGCAGCAGGATCCCTTTTCGAACCCCATTGGCGACAGTGTCCGGAAAGGGACCCGGGGCATTTTTCAGGCCATCCTCGATGGGATGGACCCTGAAGACCTCCGCTCCCATCTCGACGAGATCGTTCGGGTTCGAGCGGTCCAGGACATGCTTCCCTCTCAAGCCCTGGCTTTCGTCTATTCCCTCCGTTCCATCATCCGGGAGGTGATCCCCGAGCTGGAGGCGGACCCCCGCTTCCGCCGGGAGGTGGCCGAGTTGGATGAGAAGATCGACAGGGTAGCGCTCACGGCCTTCGACGTGTACGCCGAACGCCGTGAAGAAGTGAGCCAGCTCCGCATCAACGATGTGAAGCGGCAGGTGGCGTGGGTGTTCGAGAAGATGAACCAGAAAGACGCGAAGGCCGCCGAGGGCCATGAGGGTCCGGGAGGTACGACCTCCGCGTAGAGCAACGTGAAACGGAAGGATCTCCGATGAACATACTGGTTGCCCTGGCAGCCGTCGGTGGTCTTTTTCTGCTGGGCATGCTGGGCGGATTCGCCGGCATGGGCTGGCTCTTTGGGATCGTGATCCCGTCAATCGCCATCCTCCTCTTCATCGGGGGAATGGTCGCGAAAGTATGGGGTTGGTCCAAGAGTGCCGTGCCCTTCCGGATCCCGACTACCTGCGGGCAGCAAAAGTCCCTGGATTGGCTTCCCCACAGCCGGTTTGAGAACCCCCAGACGCCGCTGCAGGCGGCCGGCCGCATGGCCATGGAGGTCCTCTTCTTTCGCTCCCTCCTCCGGAACACGAGGGCGGAGTTGGTGGACGGACGCCGGCTGGTCTACAAGACCGACCACACCCTTTGGTTGGCCGGCATTCTGATGCATTGGTCCTTCCTGATCATCATCCTCCGGCACCTTCGGCTCATGACCAATCCCGTGCCGGGGTTCGTGACGTTCATTGAGCATGCAGATGCCTTCTTCGAGGTCGGCCTTCCGGCGATCTTCGTTACGACCCTGACCTTCCTGGTGGGCGTGACAATCCTCCTCGTCCGACGCCTCATCAACCCCCAGGTCAAGTACATCTCCCTCATCGGTGACTACTTCCCCCTCTTCCTCCTCCTGGGCATCGGGCTTAGCGGTGTTTGGATGAGGCACTTCTCCAAGGTGGACATCGCTGCCGTGAAGGAGTTGATGATGGGACTCTTTCACTTCAGCCCCGTCCTTCCCGAGGGTATCGGACCTGTTTTCTACGGGCACCTCTTTCTGGTATCGATGCTCCTGGCCTACTTCCCCTTCAGCAAGCTCACCCATATGGCCGGGGTCTTCCTGAGCCCCACCCGGAACATGGCCAACAACAACCGGGAGGTTCACCACAAAAACCCCTGGGACTACGACGTGAAGCTCCACCCCTACGACGAGTACGAAGACGAGCTTCGGGAGAAGATGGTCGGAGCCGGCATCCCGGTGGACAAGCCGCTGGAGAAGGAATAAAGACATGTCGAAATTCGACGAACCGGACCACTACAAGCAGGAAGAACTGCTTCAGATAGATTGGCGGCCTCCCAAGACGGGTTGGATGGACACCCCGACGGATCTCCGTCAGGGGACCTATATCTACCCCGCCAAGAAGAAGAACCTGGACGTGATGGGGTTCCCCCATGGCCGGGACTGGGCCGTAGAGGAGGTGGACTGGAAGTTGCCCGAGGGTTGGCAACGCATCGTTCTGGAGGGGATGGCAGACCGTCTGACGAAGTACCGGTCCTTCAAAATCTTCATGGACACCTGTGTCCGCTGCGGCGCCTGCTCGGACAAGTGCCACTTCTTCCTGGGCAGCGGTGACCCCAAGAACATGCCTGTGCTCAGGGCTGAGCTCCTCCGATCCATCTACCGCAAGGACTTCACCGCTATGGGGAAGATCTTCGGAACAATGGCCGGTGGGCGGCCCCTGACGGAGGACGTCATCAAGGAGTGGTTCTACTACTTCTACCAATGCACGGAATGCCGGCGTTGCTCGGTCTTCTGCCCATACGGAATCGACACCGCCGAAATCACCATGATGGCCCGGGAGCTTCTGGGCCTCCTGGGTCTCTATGTGAACTGGGTTCTGGAGCCAGTAGCCAACTGCTTCAAGTTCGGAAATCACCTGGCCATCCAGCCACATGGTCTCATGGACACCCTGGAGTTCATGGCCGACGACATCGAGGACGCCACCGGGATCAAGGTGGACATCCCCATGAACAAGAAGGGCGCCGAGATCCTCTTCGTGACGCCCTCCGGTGACTTTGTGGCCGACCCGGGCATCTACACCTGCATGGGGTACATGCTCCTCTTCCACGAGTTGGGGATTGACTACACCTGGAGCACCTACGCCTCCGATGGCGGGAACTTCGGCCTCTTCACGGGCGCCGAGACCCTGAAGCGCTTGAACGCCAAGATCTACGCCGAAGCCCATCGCCTGGGGGTCAAATGGATCCTGGGCGGAGAGTGCGGCCACATGTGGCGGGTCATCAACCAGTACATGGACACGATGAATGGGCCCCCCAGCTTCCTGGAGATGCCCAAATCTCCCATCACCGGGACCGTCTTCGAAAACGCCAAATCCACGAAGATGATCCACCTCATGGAGTTCGTGGCCGACCTCATCCGTCACGACAAGCTGAACCTCGACAAATCCCGGAACGACCATATCAACGTGACCTTCCACGATTCCTGTAACCCGGCCAGGGCCATGGGCATCTTCGAAGAGCCCCGCTATGTGATCCGGAGCGTGTGCAACAACTTCCACGAGATGCCGGAAAACACGACTCGTGAGCAGACCTTTTGCTGCGGTGGCGGCGCAGGACTGGGGACGGACGAGAACATGGAGATGCGCCTCCGGGGCGGACTCCCGAGAGGCAGCGCCGTCCGTCACGTCCAGGAGAAGTTCGGGGTGAACCAGATGGCGGCGATGTGTGCTATCGATCGGGCCACCCTTGTGACAGTCTGCGACTACTGGGCACCGGGGGTGAAGGTCACCGGAATCACTGAGTTGGTGGCCAACGCCATGATCTTCGAGGGGGAAAAGAAGCGGACAGAGAACCTCCGATTGGAGCCCGTTCCAGGCTGGGAGGATGACGAGCCCGAGTCTGAGGAAACGCTGGAAGGAGCGGCCGACTAATGGGTGACCGAGGGAAGATCGGGTTTGGCATCGCCGTTTTCGTGATTTTAGTCACATTTCCCTTCTGGGGCCGCCTGACGGCTTCCGGAGAGGTCCAAACGGCCCAGCCTGAGCTGGAACTGCCGGCCGACGCCGAGGCCTGTGTCGAAGAAACCGCCTACATGACCGCCAACCACATGGACCTCTTGAACGACTGGAGAGACCAGGTGGTCCGGGAGGGGGTTCTTCAGTACACCTCCGCATCCGGAGAAGTCTACGACATGAGCCTCACCAAGACCTGTCTGAACTGCCACGAGGATCGGGACGCGTTCTGCACCCGGTGCCATGACTACGCCGACGTTTCTCCCACGTGCTGGGAGTGCCACACCACGCCTGGCGGAGGGATCTGATCATGGAGAAGAAGAGCCGCCGGGATTTCCTGAAAGAAAGCGCCGCCGCCCTGGGACTCGGGGCGGCCCTTCCCCTGGTCACCACCTCCTGCACCGGCGGGGGTGAGGCTGGTGGGCATGGGGGCGCCTCAGGGCCGCAGCTTGGGATGGTCATCGACATCGAGAAGGCCCAGAACGAAGCGGTACGTCGGGCTTGTTCCGATGCGTGTCGTACGGCCCACAACATTCCGGTCATCCAGGATCCCGAAGAACGCATCCGCTGGATCTGGGACGAACAATATGCCGACGTCTTCCCGGACCAGGTCCACGACCATATGCCAGAGTCTCAGTTGGAGGCCCCGGTTTTGGTTCTGTGCAACCACTGCACGAACCCTCCCTGCGTAAGGGTTTGCCCGACCCAGGCCACCTGGAAGCGCGACGAGGACGGGATCGTCATGATGGACATGCACCGGTGCATCGGGTGCAGGTACTGCATGGCCGCCTGCCCCTACGCCTCCCGCTCGTTCAACTGGCGTGACCCCCGGGACCTCATCGAGACCGATGCGGAGGGGAACTTCCTCTCCGAGTTCCCGACCCGGACCCGGGGTGTGGTGGAAAAATGCAATTTCTGCGCTGAGCGGCTCCGTGACGGCCTGCCGCCGGCATGTGTGGAAGCCGTAAACCAGGTCCCGGGTGGCGAGGGAGCCCTGACCTTCGGGCTTCTTGGCGACCCGAATTCTAATGTGAACCGGGGCCTTTCTTCCCAGCGCACCATCACCCGCTTCTTGATGCGCCGGCACATGTTGAAAGGACAGCAAGCATGAGCAAAGCCCCCCGTCGACTCGCCGCCGCCGCTGCCTTGGTAGTGGCCGGTGCCCTGAGTGAAGCGGCCCTGGC
>CBDUAX010000057.1:0-13652 GCA_965365235.1 uncultured bacterium | reverse complement strand
GTCATTCACAAGGGCACCATCATCAACACCGGAACCCTGGCGGAGCTGAGATCCGAGGTGGAGACCGCCGGCGAGGCCGTAGAACCCGAGAGGGACCCAACCGAAAAAGACAAACCTTCGGAGAGGTCAAACCCCCGTGACCCCGAATAAGAAATACTACATCACCACCGCCATCGACTACGCCAACGGCCCTCCCCATCTAGGGCACGCGGTGGAGAAGATCGGCGCCGACGTGATTGCCCGTTACCACCGCCGAAAAGGAGAAGATGTCCATTTTCTGATCGGCATGGACGAGCATGGGCAAAAAGTACTCCAAAGTGCTGAAAAAGCAGGGGTCAGCCCCCAGGAATGGGTGGATGACATCGCCCGGCAGTTCCTGGAGGCTTGGGACACCCTGAAGATCAGCCACGACGATTTCATTCGGACCACAGAGGCTCGGCATCACACCGGGGTCCAGGAGATCATCCGCCGCATCGAGGCCAATGGAGACTTCTACCAGGGCACCTATGAGGGCTACTACTGCGTGGGTTGCGAGGGTTACAAGACCCGCGATGAGTTGGAGAAGAACGAAGAGGAATTGCCTCAGTGCCCGGTTCACCCTTCCCTCGAAATCCACTGGATGAAGGAGGAGAACTGGTTCTTCCGGCTTTCGAAGTACACCGAACCTCTTCTTCGACTCCTGGACGAGCGGCCGGAATTCATCCTTCCCGACACGCGGCGCAACGAAATCCGGAAGGTATTGGAGGGGGGCCTGGAGGATATCTCCGTCTCCCGTTCCCGCCTACCATGGGGTGTTCCCTGGCCCGAAGACCCGGACCACATCGTTTATGTCTGGCTGGATGCCCTGACCAACTATCTCACCGCGGTGGGCTTCCCCGACGACGCTCACCGGGCCTTTTGGCCCGCGGATGTCCACGTAATCGGCAAGGATATCACCCGTTTCCACTGCCTCTACTGGCCGGCCTTCCTTTTAAGCGCCGGTTTGGAGCTCCCCACCACTGTCTGGGCTCACGGGTTCGTTACCTACGGTGGAAAGAAGCTGTCGAAGTCGGCGGGCGTGACGTTCGAGTTGGACGAAGCCATCCGGAGGCATGGGCCCGAGGCCCTCCGGTACTATCTGCTCAGGGAAGTCCCCTGGAACGGTGATGGCGACATCACCAGGGAGCGCTTCGATGAGCGATACACCACCGACTTGGCCAACGACCTTGGAAATCTGGCCAGCCGAACCCTGGCCATGATCAGGAAGTATCGAGACGGTGTGATCCCGAAGGGAACTCCTCTCTCTTTGGATCAGGCTGCCGCCGAAGCAGTCCAACAATACCAGGACGCGATGGACGGCTCCCTCATCCATCTCGGGATCGCCGCCGGCCTCGAGCTGACTTCGGTGGCGAACCTCTTTGTCGAGGAACAGGCCCCCTGGGCTCTGGCCAAAGATCCTGACCGGGGCCGGGAATTGGACGCGACCTTGGCCTCCCTGGCCAGGGCTCTCCTGGTCCTGGCAACCCTTTTTCATCCCATTTTGCCGGGTAAAATGGAACTACTTGCCGGTCGGCTGGGTGTGGACCGGGTTCCCACCCTCTCAGGGGCCCTCGAGCTGGATCTCACGGGGCTTTCTGTGACCCCTGGAGACCCTCTTTTTCCCCGCCCCGATCTCCAATAGGTCTCCATCGTAAACACTTGTTCCCAAAATACTTAGGGCTGGATGGTCCTTCCCGGATCTGGGGAGGGCCATACTCCGATCCCTAGCCCCCAGGCGGTTGACAGGGTTTCGATCTTCGGTCTAGCTTCTTAGCGTTAATTATAGGGCGGAGCATCCGAAGCTATGGGGGGAGGAGACTCCCTCTAGGATGTTTGCGCACGTTAACGATTGGGGCGGAGACGGATGACTGAGAAGAAGTATACACTTCTCCTCTTGGGCGATGACCCGGGCGGGATCAAACAAGTCAGGCTTTCACCACGGCTCATCCGGGCCCTTGTGGGAGGAGCATCGGTTTTCGCTATGCTGCTCCTGGTCCTGGCCGGACTCCTGGTCTTCAATGGGGCCGCCCACCTGAGAGCGGGCCAGTTGGCAAACGAAAACGCCGTCCTCATCAACGAGTTGGAGACTTTCCGCCTTCAGGTGGACGGCCTTGAAAAGACGCTGGCCCTTCTGAGTGAAGAAGATGGCCGAGTCCGGCTTCTTGCGGGCTTGGATCCGACCGATGAGGAAGTCCTGGAGGTAGGAATCGGTGGGCCCGGGATGGCTTTCCCAGAGGCACACCCCCTCTGGAACTGGGATTCCATCACGGGCAAGGCCGCCTTCGCAATCGAGTATGATCTGAACGCACTGGAGCGGAGGGCCCGCCTTCTCGCCGAGAGTCTCTCCGAGGCTTCCGACAGTCTCCTGGCCCACAACGAACTTCTCCAGTCCACCCCTTCCATCCTTCCCACGTCGGGTGTCCTCAGCAGCCGTTTCTCTTCGGCTCGGTATCACCCCATCCACCATCGTGAACTCCCTCACGAAGGCATCGACATCTCGGCTCCTCACGGCACTCCCATCCTTGCGGCAGCAAAGGGAGTCGTGACCTTCGCCGCTACAATGTCGGGCCTTGGCCTTACGGTGGAGATCGACCACGGGTATGGATACGTCACCCGGTACGGCCATGCCTCGAAACTGCTGGTCCGAGTGGGGCAGGAAGTGACCCGGGGCGACGTCATCGCTCAGGTCGGAAGTACGGGCATTTCCACCTCCAATCACCTCCATTACGAGGTTCGGATTGGTGGTAAGGCCATGAACCCCATGAACTACGTGATTGGTCGCGTTCTCCCCTGAGCCGGCCCTCTCTTGCCATTTCCGAAATAAGGGTCTTTGTAAGAAGATCTTGATGCCGAGGGTATGAGTTCTTAGCTTCTGACCCCTCAGCCAACGTGTAACTATCGGAGTGACTTATGAGGCGTAGCTCGCTCGCAGTTCTGCTTCTCGGTTCCGTGTTCACCGTCGCGTGCGGACAAGGACAGGTCGTGATCACCGCGGAACTCGAGGTGCCCAATCCAGAGGGTGAAGGAATGGTGGTCCGGCCCATTGCCGACACCGAGATCCAGATTCTCCCCTTTGACCGGGATGCGGTGTTCGATTCCCTGACCAGGGCCTTCTCCAGGCCGGAGCCTCAGATCCCTGCGGATCTCCTGGAGGCCCAGGAAGCCATTCGGGTGGCCCAGGAGGAGTGGAGGGCCTCGGAACAGGTCTGGGGTCAGGGACGTGCCCGACTCCAGGAGATCACCGACGAGATGGAAGGGCTTGCCCGGGGCGAGGCAGCCTACGTGGCCCTCTATCGGGAGTTTCAGGACGTTGAGAGCCAGGTGGCTCGCGCGGAGCGAGAGAAGGACCAGGCGTTTGCCACCTTCACCGACCTCCAGGAGGGCTACATCCAACGCGCCGACTCCATGCGCCTGATCCAGGAGCAGTGGGCGGATGAAGCCTTCGCCTCTGCCTTCGAGGTGTTCGAGTTGAAGGAGCGGGAGCTTGGAAAAACGACCTTGGCCGACACCACCGATGCGGCCGGCATGGCCAGCATCGAGTTGCCCCCGGGGGAGTGGTGGGTCCATGCCAGGCACGAGTTGCCCTTCTCTGAGCTGTACTGGAACCAGCCGATTACTGTGGTCAGAGGCACCCCCTTCCAGCTTCTGCTCAATCGGTCCAACGCCCAGGAACGACCCAAGCTGTAGGCTTCTCGGTCCATCCCGTCGACGAGGGACCGCGCGATTCCGCGACCCCTCGCCGCAAAGGTTCGACGGCCCCGGATTCCGCTTGTCTGGATCCCGGGGCCGTCTTTTCTTTGCTGAATGACTCCTGACCTGCCTGCCATCATCGCGGCCTCCGGCCTGTCGACCCGGATGGGCACGAGCAAGTCCCTCCTCGAGTCCGATGGGCAAAGCTTCCTGGCCCGGGTTGTAGGGACGTTTCGGGAGGCCGGCACCGAGCCGGTTCTCGTTGTGGTTCGGAATCCTTCCGGACCCGAGGGAAGCGCCGCAAGGGCGGCGGGTGGTCTGGTGATTCAAAATCCGGACCCATCCCCAGGCCCCATCTCCTCCTTGCAGGCAGGCATCCGATCCCTTCCGCCAGAGGCCCCCGGGACTTTTTTTTGCCCCGCCGACCACCCGCGATTCCTGCCGGGGACAGTCCGATCTCTCGCCGACGCCTTCACTCCAGGGGTCTCGAGTATCGTGACTCCCACCTGGGAAGGGCGCAGAGGCCATCCGGTCATCTTCGGAAGGGCGCTCTTTCCGGAACTCCTGGAACCCGGCCTACCTCAAGGGGCCAGAACCGTCGTCCGGCGCTATCTTGAGAGCCGTGTGGAGATCCCCGTGGATGATCCGGGGATCCTCATCGACATCGACACACCGGAGGAATACCGCCGGCACATCGCACCCTGAACTCAACATGTCTGAGACAGAAACCCTGAAACTCCGCGACCTCTCGGGCTCCCTCCTCTCTACGCTGAAGCTGGGGGCGGACACGGCCATCTTGGTGGCTCTCTCCTCCCGGAACCAGGTCCAGGCCGGGAACCGGATCCTCGTCACTCAGGGATCCGCCCAGGGGACGCTGGGAGACTCTCGGGCAGATCAGGAGGCTCTAGCCATGGCACGAAGAGCCTTGGCCGGCGATCCAGCGCTCCTCCCAGGGACCTATTCCGTACACGTATCGGACGGGCAAACGGTGGACGTCTTCCTGGAGACCCATCACCCGGCATGGGAGCTGGTTATCGTCGGAGCCGGACACGTCGCTCAACCCCTGGCCACCCTGGGCTCCCTCCTGGGGCTCCGGGTCACGGTCTTGGATGATCGGCCGGAGTTTGCCACTCGAGAACGGTTCCCAGAAGCAGACTTCCTGGGGAAGGTCGATTTCGCAGACCCTTTCGCAGGCATCCAGCTCCATCGTTGGAGCCACGTAGTCCTGGTGACTCGGGGGCACAAGTACGACTACGAGTGCCTGAAGCACCTCTTGGTGGCAGATTGTCTCCCCGGTTACATCGGGATGATCGGAAGCCGGCGGCGGGTCAGAGCAACCTTTGACGCACTTCTGAGGGAAGGTGTGCCTCGGGATCGGCTGGAGGTTGTCCATGCCCCCATCGGACTCGACATCGGTTCCGAGACCCCAGCCGAAATCGCTCTCAGCGTCGCGGCTGAGCTGGTTCACCACTGGCGAGGTGGAACCGGGCGGCCTTTGATGGAGATGGAGCGGATCCTGGATCGATTCCAGCCCACAGTCTCTGCGGAGGAACCAGACCTTCCAGAGGGGAGCGAACCGGAACCGCCGGCGACCTCCGGGAAGAGTGCAAAAGAGGGAGAAGCCTGATTTTGGAAGAGACCTTGGCGGTTTACCGGGCCATCTCCGAAGCCGCAAGGGCCGGTCGCCCCTGTGCGCTGGCCACCGTCGTTGCGACCCGGGGATCCACCCCCCGGAAAAACGGGGCAAAGATGATGATCGATCCCGACCGGGGACTGGTGGGCACGGTGGGGGGTGGGTGTGGGGAGGCTGAAGTGATTCAGGCGGCGGAGGAAGCGATGGACTCCGGAACCCCACGTCTGGTCCGGGTGGACCTCACGGATGACCCTCTCTCCTGGAGCGGATCGGTATGTGGAGGGATCCTGGAGGTGTTCGTCGAACCCATCCTCCCCGAACAGACGTGACACCCCACCCGCTGGTCCATATCCACTACCTGCGACCCCCAGACCGGAAAGAGATCTTTACCCAGGAGCTTCTCCTCGACGATCCGGAGGTGAAGGTCACCTTCGCCCGGAGCCTCCCATTCGATCCCCCGATCGAGATCCTCGGCGAGGTCGCCCTCGAGCGGGGCTCCGATGCGGTCTGGTTCACCTTCCCAGGGCTTTGGCATGACATCGGGCGGTTTCACAGATCCGACGGCACCTTCACGGGCATCTATGCCAACATTCTCACTCCACCTCTGATTCAGCCGGATGGGGTCTGGCACACGACAGACCTTTTTCTGGATTTATGGCAAAAACCGGGAGGGGAGTTGGCTGTCTTGGACCGGGACCAGTTGGAGGAAGCCCTCGACAGGGGGTGGGTGACCGAAAAGACAGCCCGGCGGGCAGAAGAGGAGGTCGCCAGAATCCAGACGCGATTCACCCAGGGAAGGTGGCCTCCGCCCATTGTCGGACACTGGACCCGGGAGCGAGCCCTGGGGGGAACAGAAGAGGCGTCCTGACCTCGGACCCGGGCCGGCTGGATCGGATCCCGTCAGACTATTCCGCTTCCTCGATCCAGGCTCCAGCCAGCCGCCCCAGATCCACGTAGACCTTCTTCAGCACCTGGGGATCCTCCCGTAATCCGTCGATGAGACGATCGTAGTCGTCCACCACCGATGCGGGCAAATGCAGATCCTGATGGTGGAAGGAACCCTCACCGGCAAAAAGGAGCCGCACACGAAGCTGATTCCCACTCATCTAAATCCCCCCATTTGCTTCAGTTCGGGAAGAGCCGCCAGGAACGCCAGAGCCATAATGATGGCCGAGCTCACACACCACTGGCACCAAGCGTAGATTACGAAGGCTTCCAGATAGGTCAGATAGGCGCTGAAGCCCACACCCACGAGGCACCCGAAGAAGAGGACCCGTGGAATCCACCGAGTGTCCTGGCGGTCCGGCTGAAGGCCGAGAAACGCCGCAACGAGAAGTGCTATGTACCCGAGGACCCCGAAAAAGGCCACCGGGACCCCGGCGATTCGGGAATACTCACTGTTCTGAACCGCTTCGCAGTCCCCGACCCCACAAATGACCGGACCCGTGAGGCCCGCGGCGTAGGCCCACATGTACAGGGCCACGGAAAGCCCCAGCAGGGAGAGAATGGCGATAACCATCCGGTTCAGAGGAGGCGAGAACTCCTGGCCCCCGGGCCGATTCGCCTCCACTGGATCTTCCGTCCGATTCATCCTCCCAGGATAGAGTCCAGGGTGGCTTTGATGGTCTGGAAGGAATAGTCCGGGAGCCTCCGGCTCATCCCCCCTCCGGTCCCCACCAGTACCGCCGGGGTACCGGGGAGCCCCAGCATCTGAGCGAGCTCGAGGTTCGCCGTGACCTCCTGGGCATGCCGGTCGCTCTTCAGGCAGCCGCTGAACTCACCAACGTCGATGCCGATCTCCTCAGCGTATTCCTCGAAGACCGGCACCTTGTTTTCGTCCCTGACCCAGCTTCGCTGGTTCCTCATCAGCCGGTTGTGGAACTCCCAGAACCGATCCTGATCCCCTGCACATCTCGCGGCCCTGGCCGCCAGAAACGAACCGAGTTGGGGGTTCAGCGGGAAGTCGTAGTAGACGAGGCGAGCCTTCCCGGTCTTGATGAACGCCTCCTCCACCTCACTCTTGATGTTCAAGGAGAACACCGCGCAGTGGTTACAGAGGTAGTCTTCGAAAAGGACGATGGTCGCTGGCGCGTTCTCGTCACCGATGGTCACAGGAACCGCGAGCTCCGTAAGGCGTCGCATGTCGTCGATTCCCTCGAGGTCGATGGGCTCCGAGACGGCGCCTCCCATGGCCCTGGACCCGATAGAGAATCCCACCGCACCCAAGCCCACCGCGGCAACCGCGGCGAATACGATGTAGAAGCGTTTCAGGCTTCCGCCGCCGTTTCCATTACTCATAACATCGTCCCCTGATTTGCTTGAAGAGATTTGAAAAAGTTGTTACCCCCGGTTCCCGGGGAATGGTCCCAGCCTGGACCAACTCGATTCAGCTCAAACACCACCGGGTTCACGACCGCTCAGGGCTCAAAAGCTAACGGAGAAGTGCCCCCAATGTTTCATCCAGGCTGGTCATGTCGTTCAGGACATGGTCCGCACCGGTTTCCTCCAAGGCCCTTCTCTCGAACCTACCTGTCGCTACCGCCACCGTACGGGTTCCGCTGTTCTTGCCACAGGACACATCCCTCGGGGTGTCTCCGATCACCACCACGTCTTGGGATTCGAAAGGCCTTCCCCACTTCTTCGTGGCCCGTTCCATGGCGATGGGTGGCAGATCGTCCCGGATCTCGCTGTCGGATCCGTACCCTCCGATGGAGAAGAAGCAATCCATCCCCACCGAGCCAAGCTTCAAGCGCGCACCTTCTACGATGTTCCCGGTCAAAAGGCCCAGGGCCACGTCCTCCCGACCCTCGAGGTACTCCAGGAGCGGCCCCACTCCCGGAATCACATTCATGGGTGTGGCCGGGAGGCTCTTTTTCAACCCCGCCAGGTAGGTCCTCCAGAGCGTCGGCAAGCCAGCCTCGATCTCTTCTTCCGGAAGCCCAGCGGCGGTGAGGAGCTCTCGGGCGATCTGAGGATCCGTCTTCCCGGAAAAATCGTGGCCGTCGATGGCCCCGGCGGTTCCGAAGACCGAAGCCAAAGCAAATTCGAAAACCCGCTTTGCCGGGCCCCCTCGAACCAGAGTGCCATCAATATCGAAAAGAAGAAGTCGTTTCACGTCCATACCCCACCCTTTCTCCGGGATTTCAAAGGCCCCGGTCTCTACGGATGCCATCCCTGTCGACCGAAGCGGAGACACCTCGGCGAATCGCCTCTTCCACCAACTCCCTGCACAGCACGCCCAAGCCCAGGAGTTCTCCCGGAGGTAGGTCTACCGGATCCTCCCCGGAAGAAAGGGCGAAGACCACGTCTCCGTCGAAGGGGGTGTTCACCGGCGAGATGGCCCGAGGGAGCGCCCCCGAGGCCATTCGAGCCAGCCGCCCTAGTGAGATCCTGGAAAGGGGGAGATCCGTCCCCACCACCACCAGCGTGGTATTCACTCCAGCCCTTGGGCCATCCTCACCCCCGCCCTCGGGGGATCGGGCGACCTGGGCGAACTCGGCGGGGTTCCTCCCCTCCAGGAGCGCCGAATCGGTGTCGAGGAATTCACCTTCATCGGTTCGAGCCCCAGCGAGACCCCGCCCATCCCTGGCCACCACGTCTCCCAGAGCATTCACGACAACCAGAGCTCCCACCCTGTGCCCCCCCCAGGAGCGAGCAATACTTCCCACACCGCCCGGTGTGCTGGCGTCGGTCCCGAGGACCTTCCCCACCCTAGCACCGGCACCTGCCCCGACCCGGCCTTCCTTCACGGGAGTCGTGGATGCCGCCTCACAGGCTTGCCGTCCTTCCAGGACCCCGGGCCTCGGTTTCCCGTCGGCCAGATCGAAGATGACCGCACCCGGAACCAACGGAACCCGTGCCACCCCCGTATCGAACCCCTCGCCTCGCTCCTCCAGCCACGCCATTACCCCGTCGGCCGCCGCCAATCCGAATGCGGATCCGCCAGAGAGGAGAACGGCGTCCACACCTGCCACGAGATGGTAAGGAGAAAGGACATCCAGCTCCCGGGTCCCGGTGGCCAAGCCACGGACCTCCACGGCGCCCCGGAAGGGCCCCAGTACCACCGTACAGCCCGACCCACCACCCGGCACCTCGGCATGCCCGACCCGAAAGCCAGGAATGGAGGTCAGGGTGAGGAAGGGGTCAGACGCCAGAGGAGAGGGCATCCGTCAAGCATCGAGTCCAGGGAACCGACCCTGGGCCAAAGACTCCATGGAGCTTGGGTCCAGATTTCCACCACTCAGGACCACAGCCATTCGCCGGCCCTTGGGATCCACGACGCCGGCGAGAAGAGCACCCAACGCGATGGCCCCAGAGACTTCCACCACCAGCCGGCGGCGAGTCAGGAGGAGGGCCGCCGCCCGGACAATCGCCTCGTCGGGCACCGTCACCACTTCGTCGAAGTGCTGCCGAACGTGCCGGAAGGTGTGATCGCCGGCCCGGACCGTTCGAAGGCCGTCAGCTACCGTGTCCACATGTTGCAGCGTGACCGGCTCGCCTGCCTTCAGGGCCTCGGTCATCCTGGGGGCACCCTGGGGCTCCACCCCCACGAAGCGCACGTCGGGCCGGAGGGCCTTCACCGCAGCCGAAACCCCGGATGAAAGGCCGCCTCCACCCACTGGCACCAGCACCGTGTCCACCTGGGGCCAGGCCTCTAGAATCTCCAGCCCCACCGTGCCCTGCCCAGCGATAATCCATGGATGGTCGTAGGGCGGGACGATGGTGAGGCCCTCCTCCTGGGCAATCTCCTCCGCCCGGGCCTGACGGTGGTGAGAGAGGGTTCCTTCGAAGTGGACTTCGGCCCCCAAACGCTTCGCCCCCTCCACTTTCACAGCGGGAGCCGTGGTTGGCATGACGACCACAGCCCGGGTCCCCTGGAGCCGGGCAGCCAGGGCTGTGGCCTGGGCGTGGTTCCCGGAGGAGTAGGTGATGACTCCTCCCGCCAGATCCTCTTCGGAGAGCTGGGATAAGAAATTGTACGCCCCGCGGATCTTGAACGCCCCGGTGCGCTGAAGGGACTCACACTTCAGACGAATTTCCCCGCCTACCTCCTCCGAAAGCTCGGGAAAGGGGAGGAGAGGTGTCTCAAGCGCAACTCCCCGGATCCGTTGGGCCGCAGCCTGGATGTCGGCGAGGGAAACCAGCCCTTCTCGAGATCCCTCGGGTTCCGTCATTCGACTTCCTCGGTGTCTTCCGCCTCGCCCTGAGGTCCCTGAGGTTGGCCATCAGCGTCCTCCACCTTTGCGCCCGCTTCTTCCCCATCTCCCTCCCCTGACCAAGCCTCCTGGTCCAGCATCTGGGCACCTGCCGGAAGGGCATCCTCCCCGGCTGAGGCCAGGTCGAGCCCGTCCACAACGCCACCGTTGGCCTCATCCTCCCCATTTTCTTTGATGACTCGGGCCACATCCATGACCTGGTCGCCCTGGTCCAGGTTCACCAACCGCACTCCCTGCGTCGCCCGGCCGATGGTTCGGATCTCCGACACCCGCTGTCGGTTCACCACGCCGTTCTTGGTGATCACCATGAGCTGGTCCAGATCCGACACCGATTTGATGGCCACCACCGAACCGGTTTTTCCCGAGGTCTTGATGTTGATGACGCCCTTCCCGCCCCGCTGCTGAAGCCGATAGGCATCGATGAGGGTCCGTTTCCCCATCCCCTCCTCCGTCACCACGAGGAGGGTGGTTCCGGGGCGCTTGACCACCACCATGCCCACCACGATGTCGCCCTTGGAGAGATTGATGCCCCGGACCCCTGAGGTCGCCCGTCCCATTGGCCGGGCGTCCGCCTCGTTGAATCGGATGGCCATCCCTCCGCGCGTGCCCAGAAGCACCTCATCGGAGCCTCCGGTCACCCGGACATCGATGAGCTCGTCTCCCTCCCGGATGTTGATGGCATTCAGACCTACCACCCGGATATTCCCATAGGCGGAAAGGGGCGTCTTCTTCACCAGTCCCTGTCGCGTGGCGAAGAGAAGAAAGAGGTCTTCCCGGAACTCCCGCACCGGCACCACCGCCGCCACCTCATCCCCAGGCGCCATATTCAACAGATTGACGATGGGCTTTCCACGGGAGTGTCGGCCACTTTCCGGAATCTCCCAGACCTTCAACCAATAGCACTGCCCTGATCGGGTGAAGATCATGATGTAGTCATGGGTGGAGGCGACGAAGAGGTGTTCCACCCAGTCCTCCTCCTTGGTCCCCATGCCCCGGAGTCCTCGCCCCCCTCTCCGCTGAGCGCGGTAGGCATCGACTCCTATTCGTTTGATATACCCTTCCCGGGACACCGTGATGACCATGTCCTCTTCGACGATCAGGTCCTCTTCGTTCAGGAACACGCCCCCGGAGAGGATCTCGGACCGACGTTCATCTCCGAACTTCTCGGCCAGCGCCTCCAGTTCTTCGATGATGATCGTCATCCTGAGTTCACGGCTCGCCAGGATCTCCTCCAACTCCGAGATTTGAACCCGGACTTCTTCCAGCTCCTTCTCAAGCTTCTCCATCTCCAGCCCGGTGAGTCGAGCCAGGCGCATGTTGAGGATGGCGTCAGCTTGCTTTTCACTGAGTTCGAAGGCCCCTCGAAGGCGGATGGAGGCCGTCTCCGCGTCGTCCGAACCCCGGATGATCTTGATGACCTCGTCGATGTTGTCGACGGCGATCTTCAAGCCTTCCAGAATGTGCTCCCGCTCCTTCGCCTTCCGGAGATCGTGCTCGCACCTCCGGACCACCACGACGTGCCGGTGGTCGATGAAGTGGAGCAGCATCTCCCGCAAGCCCATGACCTTGGGAACGCCGTCCACCAGGGCCAGGAGGATGGCCCCGAAAGTGGTCTGCATCTGGGTGTGCTTGTAGAGCCGGTTCAGCACCACCCGTGGGATGGCATCCCTCTTCAGCTCGATCACGACCCGCAGCCCGTCACGGTCCGATTCATCCCTGAGATCCCGGATCTCCGTGATCTTCTTGTCCCGGACGAGCTGGGCAATCTGCTCGATGAGGCGGGACTTGTTCACCATGAACGGGATTTCCGTGACGACGATCCGCTCCCCACCTCCGGGCAGCTCCTCCACCTCGGCTCGAGCCCGCATGATGATGCGGCCCCGCCCCGTCCTGTATGCGTCCCGAACCCCATCGAGACCGCAGATGTACCCCCCCGTGGGAAAGTCCGGGGCCAGGATATGGGTTTCCAGCTGTTCCTGAGAGAGCTCAGGATTCCGGATCAGTCCAATGACGGCGGAGACAACTTCCCTGAGGTTGTGGGGTGGGATATTCGTCGCCATCCCGACGGCGATTCCGGAACTCCCATTCACGAGAAGATTCGGGAGCTTCCCGGGGAGAACGGTCGGTTCGAGGATCCGACCATCGAAATTCGGGGAAAAGTCCACCGTCTCTCGATCGATATCCTCCAGGAGTTCTGTGGCAAGGGCCTTGAGCCGGGCTTCCGTGTACCGGTATGCTGCCGCCCTGTCCCCATCCACCGAGCCAAAATTCCCCTGCCCGTCCACCAACGGATATCGGAGGGAGAAATCCTGGACCATCCTGACCATGGAGTCATAGACTGCCATGTCCCCATGGGGATGGAACTTCCCCAACACATCCCCCACCACCGTGGCGCTCTTCTTGTATGCCCTACCGGGAGAGAGCCCGAGCTCCGACATGGCGTAGAGGATCCGCCGATGTACCGGTTTGAGCCCGTCTCGCACGTCTGGGAGGGCGCGCTGGACGATGACGCTCATCGAGTAGTCGATGAACGACTCCCGCATCTCATCTTCCAGGAGGCGGGTCAAGACCTTCTGGCCGGCCTCTTCCCCGTTCGCACCGTCAAAGCCATCGTTTTCCAGGTTCGCCATTCGTTTCCTTGAACTGTTTTTCCGCGATTCAAACAAATCCTCTTACCCCTCCCCGATACCCAACAACCGCCCCCTCCCAGTCGAGAGATTGGACCTTCTCAAGAGCTGGGGAAAACGCCGGGCCGGCGCGCCACAACTGGTTCGGGGGCACCCACGGATCGGGCTTGGGGGAGGGGCCCCAAAAGGGCCGTTCGGGTCACTCCGCCTATCTCCGGACGGGGCCGGGCTTTTGCCCCGGGGAACCGGGGCTCACGATCGCCGTGAAGTCCTTGAAAAATAACGAGAAACGAGGGTTTTGGGCAACCCGGGGGCGGGGTTCTTCAGGGGTGGGTTGGGGGACCTCGGGGACGGCGTTCTTTCGTTGGTAGAAGGGGGGGCGAGAGGAGTCTAGAACGTGAGATCGGAGTTCGGTCGGCGTTCATCTTCAGGCCATGGGAAATGATGCCTTGCAGGTTGGCCAGCGCA
>CBDUAX010000056.1:0-13703 GCA_965365235.1 uncultured bacterium | reverse complement strand
GCCACCCAGCGAGCCCGCTGGGCGTCCTCCCAGAATCCGTCGATGTCCTCGGAGATGATGAGGCCTCTTCGGACCTCGCCGGTGAGGTAATAAGACCCCCCACCCGTCATCTCCGGGCCGCCCCGGGCGTTCAGGAAGGACTGGCCATCATACCCTTCGGAGAAGTCAGAAGACATCCCCACGACCAGGGCATCGACGCCCCGAGCACTGTTCAAGTCCTCATCCAGGATGGCCCCGGGGTTCTTGACGTCGAAGAAGTCGTCTCCGCACCCCGAGAGGACCATCACGAACACCATGGAGACTGCCGGGAGCAGCCTCGCGAACCGAAATCTTCTGATCTCGTTCATCTCAGCTCTCCTCTTAGAAGTCCACCTTGAAATTCAGGATGAAGGTCCGGAAGGCCGGCATGTGGTAGTACCCCTGGCGATACAGGGAATCGATGCCGTCCTCCGATACTTCCGGATCCAACCCCTGGAAGTCGGTGAATTTGAACAGGTTCCGACCCTGGAGGCGAACGGTGGCGCCACGGATCTGGCCCGGGAGCCAGTCCTCGGGGATCCGATACGCCAAGCTGGCGGAGCGGAGCTTGAAGAAACTCGCATCCTGCGCCCACTGGCCGTAGCTGGTGTAGGCCCGGTCGCAACGGGCCCAATCTTCCGTCTTCAGGTTGGAGGTATTCCCCGCCGCGATCTGACGTTGAATCTCGAAGCAGAGGGGGTTCCTGTAGCGCCGGGTGTTCTGGTAGAGGACTGCGGCGCTGAGGGTGTGCCCACCCTGCCCTTCACCCAGGACGTCCAGGGTGAAGCGATCGAAGAAGGTCAGGGACGAATTGATCCCGTAGGTGTGGGTGGGATAGGTGGGTCCGAGACACTCCCTCTGCATGTCCGGGGCTTCACCCACGGCGTCACCGTTGATGGCCACCTCGTGGCAGAACTCGGGGAGAGCCTGGCCCGGAACCGCTTCGTTTCGCCAGCCGATGTAGATCCTCTCCAACCCGCCGAGGCTCACGACTTCACTCTTGTTGGTGGAGAAGTTGAGCCCCACGTCCCAGTTGAAGTTGTCGGTGTTGAGGGCGTTGAGGTTCATGCCGAACTCGTGGCCCCAGTTGTCGATCTCCCCGACGTTCTCCAGCTGCGTTCCCACGAATCCGCCCGAGGGAATCTGCTGCACCCCGATGAGGGCGTCGGTGGTCTTCTGGTTGTAGTAGGTGTACTCGTAGGTCACCCGGCCATCGAACAATGACCCCTCGGCCCCGATCTCGAACTCCCGGGTCCGCTCCGGACCCAGGTCCGGATTCCCCAGGTTGTCCGGCGTCACACCGGGTTTCCCGTCGTCGCCGGAAACGGCGTCCCAGGTCCGGACGGCGTCGAAGACGCCGGGAGCCTTCCCGGACTCACCGTAAGCCGAACGGAGCTTCATGGCGCCGAAGTTGGCTGGCCAGAAGCTCTCATCGGAGATGGTGTAGGCAATGGCCACCTTCGGATAGGGAGCCCATCCGAAGTCCTGACCGAAGGCCGAGTGTCCGTCCACCCGGAGACCACCGGTGAGGAAGAGTTTGTCCTTCCAGCCGATCATCTCCTGAATGAAGAACCCGCCGTTGGTGATGTTCCGACGGGTCTCGAAAGCTTCCGTCCGAGCCGCCGAGTCGAGCTCCTTGTCGCCGGGGCCAGCGAAGTCGTTTCCGAAGCCGTTAAGCCGGAAGATGAAGTCATCGTAGAGCTGGCCGCCCCAGGAGGTCTGGGAAGAGTAGTCCTGGCCGAAGCTCAGGTCCCAGGAACCGGCGTAGTCGAAGGTGAGCTTCCGGGTGAGGTACTGGTCCACTTCCCGGTTGCCCAGCGGCACCCGCCAGTACTCGTAGGGGTGCTCTTCCTGGTAATCGTTCTGGGCCCAGTCCAGACCACCGTTGAAGCGGTGCGTCATCCCCTCCATGGGGGTGTAGACCAGGTTGATCCCGGTGGTGAAGTGGTCCGTGAGGGTCTTCAGCTTCATTCCGAAGATGAGGCCGTTTTCGTTGTTGGGGGTGTACCCTGCCCCGGCCCGCATCACGTTCAGGAGGAAGCCCTCGGCGTTGTCTCCGTCGGCGAACCAGTCCACGTCTTTATGGATGAAGGCGTTGTTGAAGCGAATGGTGAGGTCGTCCCGGGGGTTGAAGCCGAAGTTCCCCCGCAGCGACCAGGACTGCTGGCCCTCGTCGATCCCTTCGTACCCGGACTGGTCGATGACCCCTCGCTCGTCCCCCCACATGGCGGAGAGGAAGTAGTTGGAGACCTCGGAACCACCCCGGACCGAGAGGTTGTACTTCTGGATGAAGCCGTTGTCCAGCCAGTCGCCATTGGGGCAGACGGCTTCGCTGAAATCGGCTGGATCCCCGTTGAACGGTGCCTCCGAGGGCACGGGAGACCGGCAGTCGTTCAGCCAAAGCCCGTTCTTGATGTCCGGATCGGCCACGTGGCCCATGTTGTTGAAGCCGTAGTCCACGGCCATGGACCAGGCGGCAGAGCCCGAGGCCCCCCGCTTGGTGAAGATCTGGATGACCCCACCGGCGGCTTCGGTGCCGTACAGAGTGGAGGCCGCCGCCCCCTTGATGACCTCGATGCGTTCGATGTCGTCGGGGTTGATGTCGGTGAGGGGGCTGGAAGAGTGCCCGGCTTCATCCTGATACTGGGTGCCGTTCTCTCTGATTCGGATCCCGTCCACGTAGATGAGGGGGTTGTTGCCCTGGGAAACGGAGTTGTTCCCACGAAGGCGGATGGAGCTTCCAACACCCACCTGGCCGGAGTTCATCTGCACCGTAACGCCGGTCGCACGCCCCATGAGCATGTCGGCGGCCTCGGTGATGGGGGCGTTCTCGAGCTGGGCAGCGTTGATCTGTGCCACCGAGTTACCGATCTCCCGCTTCCGGGCGGAACCGGCGGTCCCGGTGACCACCACACCTTCCAGGGAGATCGCTTCGTTGCGGAGCCCGAAGTCCACCACGACGCTTCCACCGGAGGGGACGTTGACTTGCTCCGTCACGGCTCCGAAACCGATAAACTCGGCCTGGATCGTCTGTGTTCCGGCAGGAACGTTCAGCAGAACGAACCTTCCGACATTGTTGGCCAGGGTCCCAATTCCCGTTCCCGGGATACTGATCTGGGCCCCCGCGATGACCTCCCCGGACACGGCGTTGGTCACAACTCCCGTGACCGTCCCCGTGGCTTGAGCAGCCACCTCGTCAGCTGTCCACGACATGGTAAAGGCGAGACCAAGGACCAGTCCCATTGAGACGAGTCCCCGAACCGCCCGAACCATTCGTGGTCCGAACGCGGGTCTGTACATTACCCCTCCTATGTTGAGACGAACAGGAATCCTCTGCGCATCCTGTGCATAAGAATGCGGTTGGGGTGTAAAAAGAGACACTCCTACAACTGCGGCAGAATAGAGGCGGTCGTCCAATCCTGTCAAGTAAAAGTCTCACGTGGTTTTAGCGGATTTTCTGCGGGCCGTCGACCGAGGGAACAGCTGTTTCACACACTGGACGGCGAAGGCCGTGGTTCTGGTTTCGGAGATGGTCTCTGGATAGCTTTTGCCGAAGCCCGGCCCTGCCCCCCTGAGGACAGGGCAGACCCTACGAAACGGAAGAGGTTAAGCTGGATGTATGCACTGCACTCCTGGCTCCGGTACGCGGTATTTCTCGCGGGGCTTTTTGCCTTCGGATACGCCCTCTGGGGCCAGATGGGAAAGCGGCCCTACAAGAAGAGGATGTGGGACCTTGCCAGTGCCTTCACCGTGACCCTCTACGTACAGATCGTCCTGGGATTCCTGATGATCTTTACCTACCGTTTTTTCAGCGGTCCCCTGGGCCTCCACATGGTGTTCAGCATGGCGGCGGCCACGGTGGCGCAGCTGACCTACTCTTCGAACCGACGGCGCCCACGGGAAGAACGGAGCTACGGGATTCATGTGGTGGGGGTGGGAGTGGCCTTCGCTCTCGTCGCGGCAGGGATTCTGGTCATCCGTAGCTCCCTCTTCCGGTAGGCCGTTCGGGAGCCCGGACTTCCTGTTTCGCTCCACCATCTGGCACCGTCCCCCCAGCCAGCCCCCGCTCCCATCCAGGCCCCTCCCCCGTCCGGGAGGCGTTGGGGGTCTTCACAAGGCCCTGGTCAACGTTGATCCTCCCACGGGTGTCCCTGGCAGTGTGCGAGCTTATTGCCCACTTTCTCGTGGTTCTCGAACCAACGGACGAGCCGGTGACCCCCCGGAAATTGGAGATCTACGGACCGGACTGGAACGTCCGGGAGATTCGATCTCCAGCAACCCACGGGGAATCCCTTCAATGGAGGCATGCATGAACCCCATCCCTCTCATCAAGCATCCTGCCCGGGGCGCTTTTCTCTTTCTCTTTCTCGTCGTAGGCCTTGTCCTCCCTCAACTCCAGGTTCAGGCACAGAGCTGGGACCGCGACCAGATCCTGAAGGCCGAGGGTTACCAACGACCTGCTGACAACATCGCCGAAGCGGTCTTGGCTCCGAGGCACTTGAACGTCACCCTCTCCGGGGCCAACGCAGACAAAACGCTCTTCTTGGACGAGATCGGGGATGGCCCCCCGAGCATCGAGATCTACTCCAAGCCCTTCCACGAACTCGGTGGGTTGTTCATCGATTTTGCCGCCAATCGCCATCGGAACCTGACGCTTCGGAACAACGTTGGAATCCAGATCATCTCGACGGAGGATGGTTCAGCGACGCTCGTCCAGATCCCTGATGGATCTCGGGTTTCCAACGCCACCTGGTCACCAGACGGAACCAAGGTGGGCTTCTTTGCCCACACCCCCACAGAGACCCACATCTACGTCGCCGACGCCTCGAACGGGCGCTCCCGGAAGATCACCCGGCGGCCTGTATTGGCCACTGCGGTGACCTCCTTCGAGTGGACCGAAGACAGCCGGTCAATCGGAACCGTCCTCGTGCCCGAGAACCGACCTGCCATGCCGGTGGAACCGGCCATCGCAACGGGACCCGAAATCAACCTGACAGAGGAGGGTGAAAACATCCTCCGGACCTACGCCAGCCTCATGGCCACCCCCCACGACAAGGCCCTGTTGGAGTGGAACGTCACCGGACAGCTGGCTCTGATCCAGGTGGACAATCGACGGGTCACCACCATCGGCCAGCCTGACATGATCCGGAGCATGGACTTCGCCCCCGGCGGGGAGTTCGTCAGGGTCACGCGCACGGTGAAACCATTCAGCTATATCGTGCCCGTCAGCAGTTTTGGCACCATCGAGGAGATCTGGGACATGGATGGAAATGTCCTGGTCACCCTCGAAGAGGAAGAACTCAACACCGGATTGCGGGATGACCGACCTGTCACCGCGCCGGGCGTAGGGGGAGACGCCGCCGAAGCCGACCGTCGGGATCTGGCATGGAGAGCCGACGGCATGGGGCTGACGTACCTCGAACAAGAGCCGGCTCCCGACTCTGCCGACGCCGAAGACGAGCCGGAAGAGGAAGAGGGGCCGGAGGGTCGCGGTCGGAATGGACGGACTGACCGGGTCTACCTCTGGGCTCCGCCTTTCGACAGCACCAGCAAGACCGTCGTCTATGAGTCCAGCACGCGGATGGCATGGCACCGGTTCTCTCCGGACATGCAGACGCTCTTCGCAGCAGAGCGACGCGGGCAGAATCAGCACATCTACGCCGTGGAGCTGGACAATCCAGAGGAAAAACACACCATCGTCCGCTACGAAACCGATGATTTCTACGCCAATCCGGGGTCTCTTATGACAACCCGGGGCGGGGCCGGGGGTGGAGGATTTCGAGGCTTCGGTCGGGGCGGTGGCGGCGCACCGGGTTCCTCCGGAGCCACGATCCAGCTTTCGGCGGACGGGAATTTCGTCTTCTTCCAGGGAACGGAATACAACGAAGACCCCATGGCCGTGGCTCCCAAGAGCTTCATCGACAAGGTCAGCATCCGGGGCGAGGAAAAGACCCGGATCTTCGAGGGTGAGAACGAGGCCGTTTTCGAGCGGGTCCTGACCCCTGTGGATCTGGAGGCAGGAACTTTCATCGTCTCTCGGGAGAGCCCTACCGAGGTGCCCCAATCCTATCGGATGGAGGGCGGCCAGCTCACCCAACTGACCCAGAATCAGGATTACACCCCTGACGTCACCCGGGCTCGGCGGGAGCGCTTTGTGGTGTCTCGCCCTGACGGTTTCAAGTTCCGAGTCACGGTGACGCTACCTCCCGGTTTCCAGGAAGGCTCCCGGCCCCCGGCCATGTTCTGGTTCTACCCCCGGGAATACACCGACCAGGAGAGCTATGACGAGGGCGCCCGAACCTTCAACAAGAACGCTTTCCCGAACCTTGGCGCCCGCTCCATTCACTACCTGATCCGGTTGGGCTATGTGGTTGTGGAGCCCGATGCCCCCATCGTCGGGGACGCCGGGGCCATGAACAACAACTACGAGCATGACCTGAGGAATAACCTCCTGGCCGTCATCGACACCCTGGACGCCCGGGGGTATGCCGACAGGGGACGCCTGGGGATCGGTGGACATTCGTATGGGGCGTTCGGCACAGCCAACGCCATGGTGCACACCCCCTTCTTCAAGGCTGGGATCGCTGGAGATGGGAACTACAACCGAACCCTCACCCCACTGGCATTCCAGAGCGAGCGTCGCTTCCTCTGGGACGCCAAGGACGTGTACCTCTCCATGTCACCCTTCCTCCATGCCAACAATCTGACCGGCGCTCTCCTCATGTACCACGGGAAGCACGACCAGAATGTGGGGACCGATCCCATCCACTCCCCGAAGATGTTCCATGCCCTGAACGGGTTGGGAAAGACAGCCGCAATGTACGAGTACCCCCATGAGGATCACGGCCCGGCCACCCGGGAAACTCTCTTGGACCTTTGGGCCCGGTGGACCGCATGGCTGGACAAGTGGGTCATGAACCCCGATCCCGTAGTGGAGGAGGACGAAGGTAAATAGCCTTCAAGACAGAAGGGGGATCGGAGGATCGAGGCTGGTCCCACCCCTGAGGAACGTTGAGGGCCCCGCCGCCTGGCGGGGCCCTTCGTTCCGGTCTCCGGTTCGGTCTCGGGACCCCCTTCAAGCGAGCTCACATCCCTCCCAGCCTCACAATGCCGACCCCGTTCCGGTTCTCGATCTCTGTACCGAAGGGGATCGAGAGCTCCTGAAGGTCCCCGATGATCTTGTCGGCGAGCTCTCCCGTGGCCATCAGGGGGCGTCCCCGATGGGGCCGCTCCAGTCCGTGTCCCAGGGTGACGGGGTGAAGCAAAATCTCCGTCACCCCACCTTCCCTGAAGGAGACCTGAGCTACGAAGCTCTCCCAGATCAGGGGATTGGCCGGGAACCCTCCGTTGGCCTGGCGGGCATCGAAAAAATCCGGTGCCACCGCCTCGGACCCGAGGTCATAGTTCCTGTAGTTGTCGCCGGGCTGAAAGGGAACCGTCTCGGGCTGAAACATAAAATCGCCCAGGGAATAGAATATGGGCTTCCCCTTGTAGATCTCGATTCCCCGGACCACATGGGGTCCATGTGCCAGGAAAACGTCGGCACCGGCGTCGATGACGGCGTGAGCCAGCGTCACCAGAGCGTCTGCCGGTTCTGAGTTGGTCCGCCCCCGTTCGTGGGAGTGGCTGGAGAAGATCACCACATCAGACTGCCTATCGGCTTCCTCCACCGAAGCAAGGATCTCTTCCAGGTCCTCTTCATTGGGGGAGGAGAGGAGACGGTATTCGTCACCCAGGCGGAAGGTCTCTCCGAACATCCGAATCCGATCCCCACTCCCTCTCCCAAAACCCATTCCCTCCCGGAAAGAGCGCAGGGTTTCCATCTGATCGGAGGTAAGCTGGTAGGTTCGGTCGAACCGGATGGGGCTGAGGCCCGGGCGACCCCGAACGTCGCGGTGCTGGGGTCCGGCGCGCATGTGATCGGCGAAGGTAGATGCAGCAGATAAAAGGGCCACCCTTCCCCCAGGGGTTTCCAGATACCCCGGAGCACGGGCACGGGCAAGGTTCTCCCCCGTCCCGGCGTGGACCAGACCCACCGCCTCAACGGCCTGGTCGGTTCGCCTGAGTCCGCCAACCCCATAGTCCATGGTGTGGTTGTTGGCCCTGCTCACCATGTCGAATCCCATCCAGGTGAGCTCGCCAGCCAGGGCGGGGTCAGCCTGCATATAGGTGCCTCCGCTGGCCGATGCCGGAATCACGTCCTCCTCGAAGCGGTGAAAGAGCACCTCGAGATTTACGAAGGCCGCCGTCGCCCCCTGGATCAGCTCTCGAAGGGCCAAGAACTCTGGCTCCTGATAGACCGAAAGCTTCCGGGTAATGATGGCGTCCCCGGCCAGCGCCAATGTGAGCTCACCTCCTGCGTCGGCGTGGGGCTGTCGCTCCTGGGACCCCGCGGACCAAGGGAGGGCCAGTAGAAGGGCCAACGGAAGGACGTTCCGGCGGCAGGGTCCAGACATGGTGACCTCCTGAGTCCAAAAAGGGTCGACGGACGCGAAGCCCTACGCTACGTCAACAGAGACGGTTCAGAAAGAAAGAAGCTTGGTCGCCTTGAGGGTGACACCCCGCTCCAGGACGACCCCAGCATCCAGATCACGCCTCTCTGAGAAGACGAAGAAGAGATCGCTCAAGGGGGAGTGGATGAAATTCAAGCGGATATTGGTGACGACCTCTTCCGAGGCCGTGTTGTACTGAAGATAGGAACTGAGGAAGAGGCGCCTGGAACCGGCCACGTCGAAGCGGGCGCCGAAGACGTCGGCAGAAAATCGGTTTCCGGGAAGAGAGATTTGGTTCCGCTGGACACGAAGGTCCAAGGCGAAGTGCCGACTTGGCCGCCAAGCACTGGAGACCGTCAGGGAGGTCCGGTTCCCGCTGTAATACCCACCTCCCGACAGCTGCACCTCGCCGGAGATCGGTCGAGCGGCGCTGGAGGCATAGGAGATGGAAGCGTCCCTGAAATCGTATTGCCCGGGCTCGACCTCCCCCTGTCCAGCAACTGAGAAACCCTCATCGATGGCTTCGTACTTCTCGGAGAGCTGAGTCCTCAACTGTCCCCCATCGCTGAAAAGGACACCAAGGCCGGCTGTTGCCTCCCGAGTTTCAAGGACCGATTCCAGGTTCGTGATGTAATGGATCTCCGCGTAGGGATTGACCTCATTCACCCCCGAAAGCTCGGGCCGGGGATGGAGTCCCACCGTTCCGTAGGTATGGCGGATCCCCCGACGAGCCACAAAACCGAGGCCCGGTTCGAAAGACTCTCCGACCTCCCTGAAAAGAGCCGATACATCCCAGAGCCGGTCGCGAAAAGCCATCTGCACCCGCCCGGCCCGGTTGTTTCCTTGCACCCCCGGGTAGTCGGTGGCAGAGAGATAGGAGTGGAGGAGGAATTTCCCACCGACGTTCAGGTTCAGGTCGGCTCCGAAGCTCCGGTTGTAAAGATCCTCATTCCCGCCCACGGCATCCCGGCTCGCGAATATCCCCCCGATCTGGACCCCTCCACCAACCATGCTCCGCCTGACCCTCCCTACGGTGAAGCTCTCGGAAGGGAGACCTTCCGCGCTCTCGGTGCGCATGTTCAAAAGTCCGACGTCGAAGCCACCGGACCGGCCCGTCAGCCGACCACCGGCCATGATGGGCACCGGCCGGCCACTGGCCAGACCGATGCGACGAGAATGGAACAGGGTAAAGTCCCGGGGGGAGGCCCCCATGCGGATGTTCCGTTCCGATAGGTCTCCGAAGGAGAAGATCCCGGCATTCTCCATGAAAAAATCCCTCTTCTCGGGAAAGAAGAGAGAGAACCGGGTGAGGTTCACCTGTTCCTGGTCCACCTCGACCTGAGAGAAATCCGTCCGGTAGGTCAGGTCCAGCGTGAGACGCGGAGTCAAACCCCACTTGAGGTCCAACCCAAGGTCTGAAGAGGCTCCTTTGTCCTTCGACTCCAGAAGAGTACCACGGGCGTCAGAGGCCAGGGCGAAGGGTTTTACGGATACGTTTCGAGGGTGCGGAAGCCCCGAGAAACCGGTGACAGTACCGGCATAGGCCATGGTATGAATCCGGGTTCGCCGGTCAATCGGCGCCCAGTACGAGTCCTCGTTCTTTCTCCTTACCCTCCTGAGGAAGTTCATCCCCCATGCCTGTTCCACCTCTCGGGGCTCGAATCGCAAAGTGGTGAAGGGAATGGCCAATTCGACGGTCCATCCCTCCTCGTGGATGGTGGTCTCGACCTCGATGACACCCTCCCAGGCAAGGTTCGCCGTGCGGGAATTGTCGAAGGTCTGCCCGTCCTTCACCGCCCCATTCGGATTGATGAGGAACATGAAGGAGTCCCGCCGGTCCAGGAATGTGTCCAGGGTCACGGCGAAGACATCATCATCGTGGGTCTCGAAGTCCTGCTGAAGAAACTGCCGGATGATGCCGCCAGGGTCCGAATCCAGCATCAGTGCCCCTATGTAAACCCGTTCTTCGTCGTAAACGACCTTCACCACCGTCTCTTCGGTCGCTGGGGCCCCCGCGTCGGGCATGGACTGTATAAAACCGGATATGGGTTCGGCCTCCTGCCATGCCAGGTCGTCCAGTACACCATCCAGAACGATGGTCGAAGAGACCTTTGTCGCTCGGGCCGAGGGGCGAGGCATCTCCTCCGGGTCGGTGACTCCGGATGAGGATGGGATCGAAGCTCCGGCGTTTCCCGAGACCTGGCCATATGCGGGACTCGGAGAGAGGACAAGAAGGACCGCCAGGAGGATGCCCGGGAGTCGGCATGGACCCCGTTGTGTTGGGGGAAGTGGATGGAAGGAGAACGTCAAACCTCCACCTCCCGCGTAGAGGCAAGGGCATCATCGAACTGCCGTTGGTAGAGACGCTGGTACACGGAACTCCGCGCCAGGAGATCTGCGTGGCTTCCTCGGTCCACGATGACCCCCCCGTCCAGAACCAGGATCCCGTCTGCTCGAATCACCGTAGAGAGGCGGTGGGCGATAACGACCGTGGTGCGGCCGGCCATGAGGTGATCCAATGCGTCCTGAACCAGAGACTCGCTCTCGGCATCGAGACTGGACGAGGCTTCATCGAGGATCAGAACCGCCGGCCTCTCCAGGATCACCCTGGCGATGGCAATGCGCTGTCGCTGACCGGCGGAGAGGGTGACCCCCCTTTCCCCGATGAGCTGGTCGTACCCCTGGGGAAAGCCCTGGATGAACTCGTGGGCGTGGGCGTAACGGGCAGCTTCCTCGATTTCCCTGTCGGTGGCGTCGGGACGCCCGTAGGCCAGGTTCTCCCAGACGGTCCCGGCGAACAGCATGGGTTCCTGGGGGACGATTCCGATATGGCTCCGGAGTGTCTTCAGCCCCAGGCGCCTGACGTCGTGGCCATCCAGCGTCACCCTCCCGTCCTCCACGTCGTAGAACCGCGGAATCAGGGAGGCCATGGTGCTTTTTCCAGCCCCGGAGGTTCCTACCACAGCTACACGTTCCCCTGGGGCGATGGTGACGTCGATCCCCTTCAGAACCAGAGGGAGCGTTTCCCCGTAGCGGAAGGTCACGCCTTCAAAATCGATCCGCCCCTGGACAGGCGGATGGACAACCTCGGGCACCGGCAACTCCGGGAGGCCCCTTGGCAAACCCATGAGCTCGAAGATCCGCTGAGCGGCTCCGGCAGCTTCCTGGAGATTTCCCCAGAAGCCGGCCAGGGAGGTGATGGCCCCGGCGATGGTGACGGCATAAAGGAGGAAAGCCACGAGGGTGCCCGGGGTCAGGGCCCCGGCCAACACCAGACGCCCACCCTCCCAGAGCACGAGGACGATGCCCCCGAAGGCTGCGAAGGTGATTGCGCCGGTGAGGCCGGCCCGCGCTACAGCCCTCCTCAACCCTTCTTCCCGAACCTTCATCACCTCGAAGGTGAATCGGTCTTCTTCCCACTCTTCCCTGGTAAAGGCCTGAACCGTCTGAATTTGTGTGAAGACCTGTTCTGCTCTGGAAACGGCTCCAGCCAGTCGGTCTTGGATACTCGTAGACAGGCGTCTGACCCTTTTCCCGAAGAGCCAACCCACCAGGGCGGCGATGGGAATCGCAATAAGGGTCACCAGTGTCAAGCGGGGGTGGGTGATCGTCACCAGGACCAGAGCCCCTACGAGAAAAACTCCCTGCCGAAGAAGCTCCGGAACCCCGAAGCGGAGGACCCCCTGCACGAGGCCCGTATCCGAAGAGATCCGGGAAGTGAGCTCTCCCACCCGTCGGTCATCGAAGAACCCCGGAGGTTGGTGGACCAGAGACCGGAAGAGGTCTCGACGCAGATCCGCCACAACCCGTTCCGAGACCGACGCAGTGAGATAGCTCTGACCGAAGTTGTTGATGGCCTGGATTCCAAAGAGGCCGATCAAACCCAGGGCGATGAGGTTCAGGAGGGAGGGGTCACCAGCCAGGAAGGCAGCATCCAACAGCTCCCGGACCACCAGGGGGAAGGCCAGGCCGATCCCGGTGCCCAACAACAACAGGACTCCGGCGAAAGCCAGTCCCCTTTTGTACGGTGCAACCCGGGGTGTCAGAAGACGGAGAAACCCGAAAGTCTGCTTGGGGCTCAGCCGCGTCTTTTCCGTCCCCCCATTGCCTCTTTGTCTATCGGACATTCTGTTCCTGACGGCTCTCCGCAGATCGCGTTCGCACCGGCAAACCACAAACCTACCGGAAGGAGGGGCTCGGTTCCATGTGGCACTCCACTCCGTTCCAGTGACGAACAGGTAGATCATGACCAAAGCCCAACACCCTCGAGCCTTTCTGATCACGGTAGTCTGGACCCTCGGCCTCCTCTATCTGGGAAGCGTGGTCCACGCCACCGAATCCTCCCTGGCATGCCCCGACTGGCCTACCTGCTTCGGAACGATGGTCCCGGAGATGACGGGCGGCGTCTTTTGGGAGCACCTCCACCGTCTGGTGGCTGGGGGGCTGATGCTCTTCTTTATCGCCGCTACCTACCTGGCCTATCGGGAAACGCCCCGGTTCCCCTGGGTCAGGAGGTGGTCTCTCCTGGGCGTGGGACTCCTCCTGATCCAAGCCGCCCTGGGCGGAATCACGGTGATCTTCCTGCTCCCGGATGCGGTCTCCACCTCCCATCTTGGCCTGGCCTTCCTCTTCCTGGGGCTGGCCACTGTCTTATATCTGGTCTCAGCCGAGTCGTGGGATGCCAGGGTCGGGCCCTCCCCAGGTCAAGCTCTTTCCCTTCGACGGGCCTCCCTGGTAGGTACGGGGCTCGCTTTTGTGCAGTCCCTTCTGGGCGCCGCGGTCCGCCACACCGATGCCGGGATGGCATGCCCAGACGTCCCCCTTTGCCTCGGCCGCTGGATCCCACCCCTGGAAAACGGTTTGGTCGCCCTCCATTTCAGTCACCGCTTGACGGGGATCGTCCTCCTTGGCGTGGTCCTCTGGATCGGCCATCAGGCCTTCTGGAAGAGCGAAAGTCCCAGCTTCCGCCGGATCGGCGTAGCCGTCTCGGTGGTCGCCCTGGCACAGCTCCTCCTGGGCTTCTTCTCCGTCTACTTCCGGCTGGGGGTGATCCCCGTTTCGCTCCACACCCTTCTGGCCGCCAGCCTGTACCATGTCGTACCAGCGTTTGCCGGTAGGGTCGGCCAGCATCTTGGGATCGCCCGCGTAGAGCCGTGGGAAGAACCCCATGTTGTCTGAATGATCGGCGACAAC